>NZ_CP133265.1:4680000-4733117 GCF_030915505.1 Neobacillus sp. OS1-2 | reverse complement strand
TTTTTCCTCTTTTTAATAATTCGCAACGTTTGATAAGTTATTAATAATATATCAATTGAAGTAGAAGGGTAGTAAAGTTAAAAAATTGTAAAAAAAAGTTAAGTTTGTAATATAATATTAGTAATTCGTTGGTTAGTTTGGAGGTGTTATGATGATTTGGATTTATATATTTACACCTATCATTATATTAGCTGGAATAGCCATTTATTTTGACAAAAAGTCTAGGGCGACTTCACCAGATGAAAGAACGGCTGATAAGTTAGAGGAATATCCACCAGAAAATCCCTTCGGACCCAATAATTTTGGACCTTAAAATGTTGATTTTAGCATTTTTTCCCCATCAATTATTTTTCACGAAACGGCACGTAAGCTGTACAAGATCATTAGATGCTAAAGGAAGTCTGATCAATAAGCAGAGAAATTTCGCTTATTAAGGAAATAGCACTGAAAATTGATTCAATAGACGGAGGAATTCCGCCTATTGAATCAAAAAACGTAAAAATAGTGGATTTTTCTTTTCATAACCGGAAAACCTCCACTTATTTACCCCGAAACAATCTCCGTTATGGAATTAACCGGAAAATCTCCTCTTATTTAAACATCATTGGTTATTCAAGTAAATTCTACGTACTAAATCACAAAAAGTTCACACCCCTCCAAAAATTAAAACATCCTTTTGATAAAAGCAAAGTGAAACAGCATAAAAGTGTCCTGCATATAGTGAGTAACAAGACTTAATTGTGAGGTGGAAACAAATGATTATTGCTACTATTGGAAGGAAAACCATTCGTATCCCAGATCATCTTGAGGAATATTTTCAAACGTTTCGCTCACATGTGATTGGAATGAACCAGGAATTTGAGGCTCCCTTTGGAAAGAAGACCATAATCTATGCGGACTGGACGGCAAGCGGGCGACTATATCGACCAATCGAACAAAAAATTTCTGAGGTATTCGGGCCCTATATGGCGAATACGCATACAGAATCAAATATTACCAGTTTAATGATGACGGGCATTTATAGGCAATCAAAAACGATCATTAAAGAACATGTAAATGCGGACCCGCATGACGTTGTGATTCTTGATGGCTTTGGGATGACATCTGTTATTAATAAGCTGCAGCGGATATTAGGACTTCGCGTGCATGAACAATGGAAAGATCGCCTTCGGCTACCTGAAAAGGCCCGGCCCGTAATTTTTTTGACTCATATGGAGCATCATTCGAATCAAACATCCTGGCTAGAGACGTTAGCGGATGTAGTGCTCATAGATCCTGATGCAAATGGAAGGGTGGATGTACATCACCTGGAGCAGCTCCTAAATTTTTATAAGGACCGACCCTTGAAAATTGGTTCATTCACTGCGTGTTCTAATGTAACCGGGATCCAAACCCCCTATTATCAATTAGCAAGACTCATGCATCAACATGGAGGACTTTGTTTTGTTGATTTCGCAGCATCTGCACCATATGTAAAAATAGATATGCATCCCAAGGATCCGCTCGAAAAACTAGATGCCGTCTTTTTCTCCCCACATAAATTTTTAGGGGGTCCGGGAACGAGCGGAGTTTTGGTCTTTGATTCGAGGATTTATACGAACAAGATCCCAGACCACCCCGGTGGAGGGACGGTAACTTGGACAAATCCTTGGGGGGAGCACCAATATTATAAGGCTATTGAGTTACGGGAGGATGGAGGGACACCTGGTATTCTTCAAGCCATTCGCACGGCGCTATGCCTAAATTTGAAGGAGCAAATGGGTGTGGAAAATATCATCAACAGAGAGAGAGAACAGGTTACACTTTTACTCTCAAACTTGGAAGATATTCCAGGTGTGCATATATTAAATGGACATATAAAAGATCGTCTTGGGATTGTTTCATTCTATATTGATGATATTCATTATAATTTAGTCGTCAGGTTACTTAATGATCGTTTCGGGATCCAAGTTAGGGGTGGATGTTCCTGTGCCGGAACGTACGGGCATTACCTTTTTAAGATCGACCAAGAGGCTTCTAAGCAGATTACGGAAAAAATTAATCTTGGGGATTTGTCGAACAAACCAGGCTGGGTGCGATTCTCGGTTCATCCCATCATGACAAACGAAGAGATATTATTGTTTGTCAAGGCAATTAAGGAAATAACACTAAATATTGAAGAATGGAAAAAGGATTATCTCTATGATTCGGCAAGTAATGATTATTTTTATATAAATCACATCCGCGAAGATATGTCACCATTATTCCGATTTGAATGATACATTGAATAGGTGGGAAAAGCATGATTTATACAGTTAAATCTGGTGAAACACTCGGTACCATTTCGGGAGATTTTCGAGTTAGTTTGCAACACCTTTATGCCGCCAATCCCGGGATTGGGCATTTGCATGTCGGCCAAAAGATTAAAATTCCTGGGCTTCCGGAGCCCGGTTCAATACCTTATAGTATTCAAATATCGGTAGGAAAGAAGAAACTTACACTTTATCATAATGGAAAGCTGGCAAAGATTTATCCGATCGCCGTTGGCAAGATGCTGACACATACGCCATCAGGGGATTTTGTTATAGTGAATCGGCAGTACAATCCCGGTGGTCCATTTGGTGTATTGTGGCTATCCTTATCAAAACAAGGCTACGGGATTCATGGGACGAATGACCCTAGTTCAATTGGAAAGGCGGTTTCTCATGGCTGTGTGCGAATGTATAATCGGGATGTCCTGCAGCTCGCAGGTATGGTTCCCAATGGAACAAGCGTAAAGATTCACCCATAATAGCAAAAAAGAGGCTTTTCCGTTTGGAGAAGCCTCATTCTTGATAAAAAATTACTCAGCTTTAGCTGCTTGGATCTGTAAATTGATTTTTACTTTGTCGCCAACAAGAACGCCGCCAGTTTCAAGTGCAGCATTCCAAACTAATCCATAGTCTGAACGGTTTATAGTTCCTTGTGCACTAAAACCTGCCTTTTCATTGCCCCATGGGTCTTTTCCTTGACCCTCAAAAATAACCGCGAAAGTTTCTTGTTTTGTAACTCCGCGTAGGGTTAAATCACCTGTCACATTGTACTCGCCCTCATCTGTTTTTTCGATGTTTGTAGCTTTGAATGTCATATTCGGGTGATTTTCAACATCAAAGAAATCTGCAGATACTAGATGACCATCACGGTCTTTGCTGCGAGTATCTACACTTGCAGTTTCAACTGAAAATTCAATGTTTGCAGTTGTTAAATCAGCAGGATCTGCTTCAATTGTTGCATTAAAGGTGTTAAATGTACCTTTCACGTTTGCAATCATCATGTGACGAACTGAAAAATCTACACTGCTGTGTGCTGGATCAAGTGCCCATTTTGTTTTTGTCATTTTATTTTCCTCCAGTTGTTTTGAAATTATTTATCTCGAATTAATAATAACTTATTTCAAGGTAAATTATATGTTGTTTGCCACTATATTGTCAATTCTTTTTTATTAATTTTTTTTGTGTTTTTTTCAAATACTACCTATAAAGCATCCTGTGGAAAGGGGGGGTTAAATGAAGATTCCTAAGCGCAATAGAATTCCCTTTTTTATTTTATTTTTGATCCATATCTTTTTAATGGGCTTAACCTTTTACCGAAATAAAAATAGAAAGGAAACGTTTATTTTGCTTGTTTCCACGATGGGATTTGCCTACCTTTTTGAGTACTTTGTTTTAAACCTTTTTAATGCCTATATCTACAAGCCGAAGGTATTAAAAAAGCCCATTTTGGACAATGTATTTGGGGCGGTATTATCGCAAGCGATTTTTATTCCCTTTACCGCAGTGTTCTTAACCCTTTCCAAGTCAGGCTGGGTGGCTAAAATATTCAGCAGTATTTATTTTTCGTTAATAGAGATGCTTTTTTTGCGGCTGGGGGTTTACAAACACAATTGGTGGAAAACCATTTATACCTTTATTCTCCTTCCTTTTTATTTCAAATGGTGTGATTTCTGGTACAGCTGCCTTCGTAAGAAAAATCAACTGGTTCAGTTTGCATCCTTTTTTTTATTGATTATGGTAACAGAGACAAATTTATTTTTTATGTTGGCGATCATACGAAAATTCCGATTTGGAATAGGCAGATACCATTCATGGAGGGAACATTTTATTTTATCTCCGCTATATTCCATTACCATATCTGCCTTTACTGCGATCTCATTGAAGAACCATAATAATGTTTCTACGAAGCTTAAAATAATAATATTGGGAACAGGATTAAATTATTTTTTTCAGAGGATTAAGCTTTTAAAAAATAAACTGCGCTTTTTTGAATATTTATTAATAAGGATTGTCATGGTCTATGTGTATGGGCAATACAGGGAGTGGGTATATGGGGAAAGAGATGGAGGCTGATACAATAAAGAAAAGCGCAGGCGCCCTGCTAAGCAGCGTATGGGCTGGAGCTAGAACAGTCAATAAAAAAAACGCCACTGGTGGCGTTTGCTTTTTGTTTATAGAAATAGCTTATTGAAAATAGAAAAAAAATGTGATAATATAACTTTTGGCATAAAAAGATTTTAGAAAAAATATTAAAAATATCTATTATAACATTATCATAAATGCGTTTAATTGTCAAGAAGGTGGAGTTAAATTTAATCTGGAGAGTGGTTGCATGAGCGATTTACAGAATAAAGACTGGCATGCGGAACAAGAAAGAGTCTGTTCAGTTGGCAAGGAAATTGATCGAAAGATAAAATCTCTTAAGCAAAATACCGGTAAGGTTCGCTCAGATGTGCTTGAACTACGAAAAACCTTTTGGGAAGACGTAACCGTAAATACAGATGAACCAGACGATATGATTGAAACAGCTGCGAGTATAAAGCAGCAAGCTGAACTACTCTCTGAACGGGAACGAACTCATAATCAATTGGGTCAGCATCTTAAAACTCTCGACAGGTTAAAATATTCCCCCTATTTCGGGCGAATTGATTTTCATGAAAAAGGCGAAAAATCCCCCGAACAGGTTTATTTAGGAATCGCCTCCTTTATGGATGAACAGGATGAAAATTTCTTAATCTATGACTGGCGGGCACCAATATCCAGTCTTTACTATGATTATTCCCCAGGCCCGGCGCAATATCGTACCCCTGAGGAAGGAGTAATCGAAGGGGAAATGACATTAAAGCGTCAATTTATTATTAGGAATTCAGAAATTAAGGGAATGTTTGATACCGGGGTAACCATAGGGGACGAAATGCTTCAGGAAGTACTAGGTAACAATGCCAGCACCCAAATGAAAAGTATTGTTGCTACGATTCAGCGGGAGCAAAACGAGATCATTCGAAATGAGCACAGCAAATTTCTTTTTGTCCAAGGGGCTGCAGGAAGCGGTAAAACCTCTGCGGCACTTCAGCGTGTCGCTTACCTGCTCTATCGGTACCGTGGAACACTGAATGCAGAAAACATTATGCTGTTCTCGCCGAATCCTTTATTTAATAGTTATGTTGCAACGGTTTTACCTGAACTTGGCGAGGAAAATATGCAGCAATCTACTTTTCAGGAATACCTAAATCACAGGTTGGGAAAAGCATTTGATGTCGAGGATCCCTTTACACAAATGGAGTATTTGCTAAGTGGGAAAAATAAAGTTGACGATCAAATAAGGGTGGCTGGAATCCGTTTTAAGTCAAGTCTAAACTTTAAAAAAGTGATTGATCGCTATGCATCAAACTTATCCATTAAAGGTTTATTATTTCGGGATTTATCCTTCCGGGGAGATGCCATCATTTCGAAAAAGGAAATTCATGATTATTTTTATTCCCTCGAAAAAAACTATTCCATCCCTAACAGGATCCAACTCGTCAGGGATTGGTTGCTAAAAGAATTAAGGCGAGCTGTGAAACGGGAACGTACACGGAGCTGGGTGGAGGAAGAAATCCAATTTCTTGAAAAAGAAGATTATATGGAGGCCTTTAAAAGGCTCCAAGAGAAAAATCGATTTTCGGAAAATTCATTTGATGATTTCGAGCAGGAACAAAAGTTTCTTGCGGAAATGGTTGTGAAAGAAAAATTTAAGCCACTATTTGTAAGAGTAAAGAATTTGAGATTTATTGATATGACTCAAGTGTATCTGCAATTATTTGAGCAAGATAACATAATAGATAAAAATCTTCCGCTAATTTGGCCAAAGATTTGCTCGTTAACAGTGGATTATTTCCACAATGGAGTCATTCCGTATGAAGATGCGACACCGTTTGTATACTTACAGGATTTAATTGAGGGTCGGAAATCGAACACGGCGATTCGCCATATTTTCATTGATGAGGCGCAAGATTACTCACCCTTCCAATTTGCTTTTATCCAAAGGCTTTTTCCGTATAGCAAAATGACCTTGCTTGGGGACTTTAATCAAGCGATTTTTTCGGGTGCAACGGGTTCCGAGACAGTCCTTACTGAATTAAATGTTAGTGAAGAAGAGGTCGAATCGTTCGTGTTAACAAAGACCTACCGTTCCACAAGGGAAATTGTCGAATTTACAAGTGGATTGATTGACGGCGGCGAAAAAATAGAACCCTTTAATCGGAAGGGAAGGAAGCCGGTAATAGAGAAGGTAGAATCAACTAAGTTGAATAATGCGATCCTCGCAAAAATGAAGGCATTGAAGGATGAAGGACATCGCACGATTGCGGTTATTTGTAGAACTGCCGGAGAGAGTAAGGCAGTTTTTGAAGCACTAAAAAATGAAGTGCCTGTTCATTTAATCGAAAAGGGGACTGTTTCCTATGAAAAGGGCAATCTCGTGATACCTTCCTATCTGGCAAAAGGGATTGAATTTGATGCAGTCATATTGTATGATTGTTCGCAGTATAAGCGTGAAAATGAGCGAAAATTATTCTATACGGTTTGTACGCGTGCGATGCATGAACTCCATATGTTTGCAACAGAAGGGATTAGTCCGCTCATGGATTCCGTGTCACGGGAGGCTTATGAGTTAACCTAAAACCATAATAAAAAGGCTGTAGAAATCTTTATGAATTCTACAGCCTTTTTAGGTTAAAAAATAAAGCATATAGTTGGACTTTGAGAATTGTCCAGCACTAGACATCTTGCGTTTTTCTATTTTTCCCATTGCTTTTTGACCTGTTCAAAGGCAAGGCGTAATATTTCTTCTTCAGAAGTTTCTCGATGGGTAATGACATTTGTTAAATAGTATTTTCCTTCGAAGGTTATTGTAACTTCCACCTGTACCATATAATCACCTTTCTTTACTTTATACTTCAACCACCATGAATTCCTCTGCGAATAATTGTACTTGATGTTTATCTATTTTGTTCTTTTTTAGTAATGATTCTGTAATGACTAGCTGGGCTTGAAACGAGACATTTCTCTTTAAATCGCGAAGTGATACATCGCCATTCAATAATTCGATCGCTTTTTCCTTGATGTCTTGATTCTTAGATGACTTGTATAACAGATAGGCAATACATGTAACCTTGTCCACAAAGTAACCCCCAATCAAGAATCGATTATTTGTTATTACATTCGACGACTATCAGAAAAATCCTGCTAAATTTCTGGAAGTTATCAAAAGTATTCAGAAAAGTGAGATAAGCTTTAGGTTCTCCTATTGAAATAGAAATTTTGTTGTATATTGCTTATTTGGTATAATGTTTTATATAATATTGAAGGGATTATAAGAAAACGATGATAGTCTGTTAATAGTATCTTTCGTCCCAATTGGGAGGGGAGTTTTTTTTAGTTGTCTACATATGACAAGCGGAATCGATTTAATCCTACTGACTATTAACTAAAGCTTATACATATGATTTAGGAGGAATACTCATGAAACAGGCCTTAATCAAGGATTTGTACAGAAATACAGATAGTTATATTGATCAAAAGGTACAGTTGTCCGGATGGATTCGGACGATTCGCGATTCTAAAACCTTTGGATTCATTGAATTAAATGACGGCAGTTTTTTTAAAGGAGTGCAAATTGTTTTCGATGAACAATTGGCGAACTTCAAAGATATTGCCAAGCTTCCAATTAGCTCATCAATAAAAGTGGAGGGGGATTTTATTCATACTCCACAAGCGAAGCAACCGTTTGAAATTAAAGCGACAGAGATTGTGATAGAAGGATCCTCCAATGCGGACTATCCATTACAAAAAAAGAAGCATTCCTTTGAATATTTAAGAACAATAGCGCATCTGCGCCCAAGAACCAATACGTTTTCAGCTGTATTCCGTGTGAGATCACTTGCTTCGTTTGCTATTCATAAATTTTTCCAAGAAAAAGGGTATGTCTATGTGCATTCCCCTATCATTACAGGAAGCGATACAGAGGGTGCAGGGGAAATGTTCCGGATTACTACCCTTGATATGGACAATCTCCCTAAAAATGATGAAGGTAAAACGGATTCAACAAAGGATTTCTTTAATAAAGAAACCAATTTAACCGTTAGTGGGCAACTCTCTGCAGAGTCTTTTGCGTTAGCGTTCCGTAATGTGTATACATTTGGACCAACATTTAGAGCGGAGAATTCAAATACAGCCCGGCATGCAGCCGAGTTTTGGATGATAGAGCCAGAGCTTGCCTTTGCTGAACTGCCTGATATTATGGATTTAGCTGAAGAAATGGTGAAATACGTAATTGGCTATGTTACGGAACAAGCTCCTGAGGAGATGAATTTCTTTAACAGCTTTATTGAAAAGGGTTTGTTAGACCGTTTGAATAATGCCCATACTGCAAACTTTGGCCGTGTGACGTATACGGAAGCTATTAAGATGTTACAAGAGTCGGGTGAAACGTTTACCTATCCTGTGGAATGGGGAGTAGATCTCCAAACTGAGCATGAACGTTATTTATGCGAAAAGATCTTCAAACGTCCAGTATTTGTTACGGATTATCCAAAAGAAATTAAAGCCTTCTATATGAGATTAAATGAAGATCAAAAAACAGTAGCAGCAATGGATTTACTTGTACCTGGTATCGGTGAATTAATCGGTGGCAGCCAACGTGAGGAACGGGAAGATATTCTTGCTGGAAAAATCAATGAACTTGGTATGAATGAGGAAGACTATTGGTGGTATTTGGAGTTAAGAAAATACGGCGGTACAAAACATTCAGGTTATGGAATTGGTTTTGAACGCTTAATAATGTACTTAACCGGTATGTCGAACATTAGGGACGTCATCCCATTCCCAAGAACACCAGGTAATGCAGAATTTTAGTTGGTAAAGAAAAAGAAGACCCATTCATTGAATGAGTCTTCTTTTTTGATATCATTTTTTATTTATTAGTCCTGCAGCTCTTCTTCAAAATAAAATGTACCCGGGTGCTCTTTTACGATATAAGAATATCTTTTCATATTTTTTACATATTGCCATTTCAAAATGGTGACAGCCTCACCTGTTTCTTTAATATTTACAGTTTGGCCATTCATGTAGCGGTTATTTGAGTTTTTCAAATTACAACACCCCTTTACTATTCCTTTTTAAGTATACCACAAAATGAAAGTCACATAATGTTACTTATCGGGATTTGAGAGCCGCCAATGGAAAAACAAAATGCCATTACCTTTCCATTATAAGCAAACTATGGTATGCTTTACAAAAGCGAGGTGTCATTTTGACTAATTATAAAGCAAGAAAAAGTAACCTCAAGGATTTATTATCTAAGAACGGAATGGATTTGGATGGTTTGGAAAAGAATACAAATATTCCTAGGAGTCAACTCGACGACTACATATCTAAGAAGGTAATGAACTTAAATACGGCGATGACTATTTCCAAAGAATTGAATTGTCAGATTGAAGATTTATATGTGTGGGCATCTGAGGAAGAATAGTGTGTCCTATATTGCACGATACAAAAAACAGACCGGCTAGGGTCTGTTTTTTTGTGCTCATTCTTAATGAATTAATTTGTTAAATCACATTTCTTTAATGGGATTAGCTTGGTTTTCTTCGTGAATTTATAGCCAAGCCATAAAATAAGGAATAGTGGCAGGCCGATGTAAGATACTAATACCCCGTTCCAATCAATTTTGTCACCCATGAAAGCTGAATAGTTTTGTCCTAAAACAACAAATCCACAGACTAGAAAGGCGAAGATCGGTCCAAATGGGAAGAATTTAGATTTAAACGGTAATAAGTTCATATCCAACCCTTGTGCTACAAACGCTCTGCGGAAACGGTAGTGGCAAATGGCGATCCCGAGCCAGGCAATAAAGCCTGACATACCTGAAGCGTTTAAGAGCCATACATACACGGTTCCATCGCCGAAGAATGAAGCAAGAAAAGCTAATGTTCCGACCAATGTTGTCGCAATTAACGCATTGACAGGTACACCTTTTTTATTTAATTTACCAAGAAATTTTGGCGCTTTCCCTTGACGTGCTAAATCCCAGAGCATACGTGTTGAAGCATACATCCCGGAATTCCCGGCAGACAATACCGCAGTTAAAATAACAGCATTCATAACAGAAGCAGCAAAGGCAATGCCCGCTTTTTGAAAAACAAGCGTAAATGGACTGACAGAGACATCACCATTTGCTAAGTTGCCATTGGTAAAAGGGATTAATAGTCCAATGACTAAGATGGCAAGTACGTAAAATAAAAGGATCCGCCAAAAGACTGTTTTGACAGCAAGTGGAATAGCTTTTCCGGGATCTTCCGTTTCACCAGCAGCAACCCCTAAAAGCTCTGTTCCTTGAAAAGAGAATCCAGCTGCCATAAAGATTCCGAGCATGGCCATAAATCCGCCGTGGAACGGAGCGTCGCCAATCGTGAAATTCTTAAATCCTACCGCGTGATCTCCCATAATGCCAAAGATCATTAATGTCCCAGTAATAATAAAGATGATAACAGTTACTACTTTAATAAGAGAGAACCAATATTCAGCTTCCCCAAATCCTTTTACAGAAAGATAATTTAATAGGAACATCATCACCAAAAAGAGGCTGCTCCAAATTAATGATGGCGTATTTGGAAACCAGAATTTCATAATCATGGTGACCGCAGCTAATTCGGCGGCAATGGTAATGGCCCAGTTGTACCAGTAATTCCAGCCAAGCGCAAAGCCCAGTGCAGGATCAACGAATTTAGTGGCATACGTGCTAAAGCTTCCGGCAACAGGCATATAGGCGCCCATTTCAGCTAAGCTTTGCATTAAAAAGTATACCATGACCCCAATGATAAGGTAGGAAAGTATAGCCCCACCAGGTCCGGCAGAATGAATAGCCCCGCCGCTTGCAAGGAAAAGCCCAGTACCAATTGTTCCACCAAGGGAAATCATCGTGAGGTGCCGTGATTTTAAGCTTCGTTTCAGTTCGGTTGTTTCTTTTTCCAGGGATTGTTCACCCGAATAGACTTGTTCTTCTAAGGATCTAGCTGTTTGCATAATCATGACTCCTTTTTCTTTTACTTTTTCGAGAAGGAGTTTTGGAATAAAAAATGCCATCGAAGTAGAATCGATGGCATTATCAATACCCCGCATCATACCTTCCGAAAGATAGCTCAACACGAATAGCTGGTAGGACTATACGTGACAGTTCTGTTCCTTTTTGGAGACAGCCCCAGCATGATTTTCCAGAGATGAAAAACACACTTCGGCAGCTTTTCCTTTCAAACGGAGTCAAGGGTGTCTCTGCACCTCATCCGCATTACTGATAAAAACCGCGACCTCTACCTCATCGGTTTGATGAGGATTTTACTATGAAGTTAATATATTTATATAGTATAAATATTTTATTTAAAATGTCAATGGTAAAATTTACAGATAATTGAATGTTATTGTAAAAAACTATTAAATTTACAACGCTCCGGAGAATCGGTATTATTTTATAAAAGACAAGTGGCAGGCAGGAGATGAAAAAATTGCAGTTTCTTGGTTTAATACTAGGGTCGCTCATCGTCGTATTTGGATTCAATCTTTTCTTAATTCCGCATCAGGTGTTAAGCAGCGGGCTTAGCGGGATTTCAATGATGATTGGCATGATTTCTCCCATCAATACAGGTTTGGCAAATTTCCTATTAAATTTTCCATTATTAATTATTGGGTACAAAATGCTTGGGAAAAAGTTTATCATGAATTCAATCTTTTCCGTGTTTATTATCTCGGTAGGACTATATTTGGTTCCTGTGCATGAAATTGCAAAAGACACCATCTTATCGTCCATTTTTGGCGGTGCTTTAACAGGGATTGGGGTAGGAATCGTGTTTCGTTCCTCTGGTTCAACAGGGGGGTTCGACATCATCGGGATGATAGTATCACGGAAAAGAGATTTTCCTATTGGCACCTTGCTGTCGGGAATGAACGCCGTTGTCATTGTGATTAGCGGGTTTTTATTTAATTGGGATTCGGCGCTTAATACATTAGTATCTATATATGTGACTGGTAAAGTGGTGGATGCCATTTATACCGACCATGCAAAATTAACCTTAATGATTATTACGGAAAAAGGTCAAGAAATGAGAGAACATTTGCTGACAAACTTATATAGAGGGTTGACCATCATGGACGGTGTCGGCGGTTATTCCAATAACCAACGGAATGTGCTAATTACCGTTATCTCAAGGTACGAATTAAATGAAGTGAAAAACCTAATTACGGAAGTGGATCCTGCGGCTTTTGTAAACATTACAGAGACTATTGAGGTAATGGGGCTGTTCCACAGGCCGAGTCCTTCTTAATTAAGACTCAATGCAGAGATTTCGCTATAAAAATGGTAGAACCCGACTACTTCGATGTTCCGGTGGATTCTAGGGGAATACATCGAAGTAGAACCCGTTGAAATGCGAACAATTATTTTAAAACTATTAACTTTTTCTCCCTAAGTATCCTCGCGTTTTTTCACCCATTTTATAAGGATCGTAATAACTTCCTCAAGTTCTTTTCCAATTGGTGTTAACTCATATTCCACTTTTTTGGGGGATGTAGTAATGACATTTTTGATAATCAATCCTTCATTTTCGAGGTCACGCAGCCGTTCGGTTAAAAGTCGATCAGAAATTCCTGGTATAGAGGAAATAATTTCATGGTATCGTTTTGGCCCTGCCAATAAAGCATAAATAACAGCACCCATCCATCGTTTGCCGATAAATTCTATCGCCTTGTGGAAATTCGTACATGTATGCTGTATTTCTTTTTCTGTGCAATTAACTTCAGTTTGTTGTTTATGTTCACCCATCATTCATACCTCATTTTTACTTTTATCATACCATAATTGTTTTACTTGACGGTAGGTACTTACTAATAGTAAGATGAAATCTAACTTACTATTAGTAAGTTAAATTACACTAGGAGGATTTGTCCACCATGCAAACAGTAATGTCAAAGAGTTTATCTGAACTAATCAATGAACGCCACTCCGTTAGAAAATACGATTCATCATATATAATCTCACAAGAGGAAATTAAAAATATGCTTAAGGAAGCAACACTTGCACCATCCTCGAGTAATCTTCAGCCATGGAGATTTATTGTGATTCAGGATCAGGAAGCCAAGAAAGAGCTACGGGCCATTGCTAACAACCAAGAACAGGTTGAAACTGCATCAGCCGTTATTGCCGTGCTAGGTGATAAAGAGATGTATAAGAGTGTGGAAAAAGTATACAGAGGTGCTTATGAAGCAGGGTTTATGGATGAAGCAAATATGACGCGATTAATCGAAAGCACAAATAAAACGTACCCGTTTGCACCGGAAGAAGCCCGGAAAAATATTGCTGCATTTGATGCAGGACTGATTTCTATGCAGATTATGCTCATTGCAAAAGACAGAGGCTACGATACAGTTCCTATGGGTGGCTTTGATAAAGCACAATTCATGGAGAAATTTGCCGTCGAAGATCGGTATTTTCCCATTGTTCTTATTTCCTTAGGCAAAGCCGCTGCACCTGCATTTAAGACAACACGCTTACCATTAGAAGATGTATTAATCGAGTACAGATAAGCAAAAACCCCAAGCCTGATAGAATATATCAAGCTTGGGATCGTTTATTCATTGTTTATATATTTTTCAAAAATCTTTCACACAATATTGTTTGGATAAACATCAGAAATTTGGTTAGTTACATAACTGAAATACTCTATGTTATAAATAGATAAAGATTACATGAATTTCTGGAGGGAATTAACAAAAAATTCACTAAATCTGCTATACTAAATAGAAATGAAACTGGGTAGTAATGGAGGATGTCCGATGTAAATAAACCTTACTTTTTAATAAAAAAATTAAATAAAAAGTGAGGGTGTACGATGTCCATTTTTGTCGGAAAACGAGCTTCTTTCCGGTTTCTTTGGTTTGGGCAAATGTTTGCTAATCTTGGTGATATTTTATATGTGGTCTGTTTAATCAAATTGATCTTTGATGCCACCGGATCCGTAACGTATATGTCACTTGTTCCTTTTTTTACTACCATTTCGGCTTTAATTAGCGGAATATTGGCTCCGTTGGTCATCAATAAATATAAACTTAAATCGATTTTAGTTTATTCGCAAAGTAGTAAGACGTTGTTGCTGTTTGTTTTGTGCTTATTTGCTCTTCATTTTGAAAGTGACGGGCTATTTTGGATTTATGTGCTCATCTGTTTTATTTCTTTTTTAGACGGTTGGGCTTCTCCAGCTCGAAACGCCCTTGTTCCAAGTATGGTTGAAGAGAGTAAATTGGTCCAAATCAATAGTATATTGTCCATTTCCGATCAAATCATTCAACTGATTGCCTGGCCTTTTGGCAGCATCCTATTAGTCGCAATGGGGGCTGGGAAAATTTTATGGTTAACCTTTAGCTTATACCTACTAGCGACAGTAAGTATGTGGTTAATCAAACATGTTGCGAATCATCAGACAATGGAAGAACAAACGCGAATGGAATCGTTAAAAGAGGGTTGGCGGATTATTTGGCATTCAAAGCAGTTGCGGACAATCAGTTTCATGAATATCCTTGAAACGTTTGCTAATGGAGTTTGGATTGCTGCCATATTGTTTGTCTTTGTAGCTGAAGCGCTAAATAAAGGGGAGGGCTGGTGGGGGTTTATTAATGGCTCCTTCTTTGCGGGAATGTTATTCGGCGGTCTGTTGATTTACCGTTTTTCTGTTCTCATTGAAAAGAATTTAGGAAAAACGATTCTATGGTCTACATTCTGCTTAATTTCTATTACGTTTTTATTCGGGACCACCTCAATTCCATGGTTTGCTTTACTTGTTTCCTTTATATTTGGCATGCCACAGATGGCTCGTGACGTGGCGGAGACAACGATTATTCAAAGAAGTGCAAAAGAACAACTTTTAGCTAAAGTCTATTCTGCAAGAGGGACATTAATATTCGCTGCCTTTGGAATTTCGTCGCTTGTGATGGGCTGGATCACTGAGACCTTTGGTGTAAGGATTCCTTTTTTGGTGGCGACAGGGCTTTTCCTTTGTTCTTTTACGGTTGCACTGATGGGAAGAAAATATCTATTCCTACATGTAGGAGAAAATATAGACTAATTATTGTGAATTTTGGGAAACCACTTGAAGGTTTCCTTTTTTTATGGAAAATAACACTATATCCATATTAAAAAGGAGAGTAGAAACCATGCGGCCCATTATAACAGGCATCTTTGCTGCCTTCTTTTTTGCCTTTACCTTTATCTTAAATCGATCAATGGAGCTTGCGGGGGGAAGTTGGATTTGGAGTGCCTCATTAAGGTATTTCTTTATGGTTCCCTTTTTATTCATAGTCGTGATCGTGAGGAACAATTTAAAACCATTGCTCCAGGAAATGAAACAGCAGCCAGGTGCCTGGTTAGTGTGGAGTTCGATTGGCTTCGGATTATTTTATGCGCCGATTTGCTTTTCGGCAGCATATGCCCCTGGCTGGTTGATTGCTGCCACATGGCAGATTACCATTATCTCCGGTTCACTGCTTGCGCCGTTTTTCTATGAAACGGTGATGACAGATAACGGCCCAAGCCGAATAAGGGGGAAAATTCCCTTTAGGGGATTAGGGATGTCTTTGATCATTTTACTTGGTATTATTTTGATGCAGGTAGAACAAGCCAATCATTTGTCGGTAATTGCCTTATCCTTAGGAGTATTACCGGTTGTTGTAGCCTCGTTTGCTTATCCATTAGGTAATCGAAAAATGATGGATGTATGTGGTGGGCGCCTGAACGTTTTTCAACGCGTATTAGGAATGACACTGGCGAGCATGCCCTTCTGGATCATTTTATCCATTTATGGGCTTCTGTATGAAGGCCCTCCTAGTTTAGGACAAATCGGCCAATCTGCACTGGTTGCGATATCTTCAGGGGTCATTGCAACCATTCTCTTCTTTCATGCGACAGATCTTGTAAGAGGGGATATGCAAAAGCTTGCTGCTGTGGAGGCAACCCAATCGATGGAAGTGTTATTCGCAGTAATCGGAGAATTACTCCTCTTGACATCATTAATGCCTTCAGCCCTATCTTGGGCTGGCATGGCATTGGTCATGGTTGGAATGGTCCTGCACAGCTATTATTCGAATAAAGTAGCGAAGCAAAAAATACAAGAAGTGAGTACATCGAAGGGGCTGTGAACAATGAATCCTTATCAATTGGATTGATAAGGATTTTTTCATGTCTATTTCAGCCATTTAGATAGGGAGATAATTTATCAATCGTTTCCTGCAAGATCGCCGCATTTTTCTTATACATAGCTTTTGATTTTTGACAATCTGTTTCAAGAGAAAATATTTCTAAGTCTGCCTGTGTTTTTTTTAAGGTTGCTAGTAATAATGGACGGACAGCGGGGGCAGGTACTTTAATTTTATCATCATAAAGGTCAACGGTAATATCTCCATAGGAATCCACTTGACCGAGAAATACATTATCAAGGGTCACTCCAAGTTTCTCTAACTCGGTGTAAAGCCAGCCTCTGCCCTTTCCCGCACATCTAAGTGCTTCGTCTACGATATTCCCATCCATAATAATTGTTTGCGGCTCTTTTTCGTTGGGCATTTTCATTTGCAAATCTTTGGGTGTTAATGGTTGGTTTTCTTTTTTCAATAATGCACTTAAATTGCCGCGTGGTTCCAATACAGCAAATTCAACGTCAGCAACTTTAAAGATATTCTTTTGACGGAGTAGGGCTGATAATTCGTCAATTGTATACTTTTCCTTTTTTAAATTATTTTCTAAGATTTTCCCATCTTGGATGACAACAGTCCCTTTACCCTCCACGAAATCACTGAACTTTTTACTCTTTATCGATAAATAATTAGATAAAAAAGTAGAAAACCCAAATACGGCTATTGCTAATATCCCGTGATATACGTTTGCCTCAAGACCAGTAACTACCTCGCCGGCAATACTTCCAATCGTAATACCTGCAACATACTCAAAAAAGGAGAGCTCAGAAATTTGTTTTTTTCCAAGAATTTTTGTAGTAATAAATAAGAGCAGCAGGAAAATGATCGAGCGAAATATGATAAATATCCAACCTGGCATATGCTTCTCACCTCGAAATATTAGGAACCTTTATATTGTGGTTCATGGCGTTCAAGTTCTAAAACCCGGTATTGCAGATCCTTTTTTACATCCCCTATGAGTAAACTTGTTTCATGAAATACTGCCTTTGCTTCCTCATCGAGTGAATCTAATGCCAATGAGGACAGTTGGGATTCAATTCCCTTTATAGTGGAAAGACATTGTTTGACATTTGAAGCGATTGTCAAAATGGTTACTTCCTTTCTTAACTAATTCTAAAAATGAAAAAGGGGCTGGCAGAATGCCAACCGAATCCCATTTATTGATTGTACTGAGGTTCTTCAGCCATGATTTCTTGAAGGCGTGGTTCAAGGCTGTCTAGAACTGTTTGCGTTTGCTGGGCTGCCTGTTGATAAAGTTGTTTGGCGTTTTGGTTATCGGTTGCAAGTGCAAAGGTTTCAAAGCTGGCCTGTGCACTTTTTAACCCGGCTAATGCTTGTTTTACTTGTGTTCCTACAGTCATGGATGATCCTTCTTTCGTTATAATTTTGATTTACAAAAATAGTATGTGGATTAAAGTTTTGCTTATGTATGGTTTTCTTCCTTTTTAAAGTGAAACATTTTCCATTTATCTCGAAAAATGTTATTTAACGTATTGAATTTATTCCGAATGTTTCTATAATTACTAATCATCAAATAAAATAATAGTAATGAATAGTGATAAATGCTAGGAGGGTTATTAATGATTTTAGTAAGAAGAAAAAAGGTCGATGAGGAATATTCAGTTAAATTAGTCGCATATACGATCATATTATTTATTAGCAGCTTTTTTGCACCTTTTGTCATTGTTGCATCATATCAGAGTGTGATTTATTTTTCGCGATCCTATTGGTTCTTTGCAACACCGTTTTCTGCCTACATAACTTTCATGGGGGGGATGCTCTATATCTCAGTCATAATGACCATATATCTGATTTTTTTTAGACAGCGGTGGGAAGGTGGCAAAATGCAATGGATAACTGGCCTTTTACTTCTTGTCAGCCTACCAGCATTTATGTTAAGCATGACCAATTATTATTATATGGACGAAAAGGGGATTCACTATAATGGGTTGACAGGCTTTGCGGAAAAAGAATATAAGTGGAATGACATGTCTAATGTACAAATTATTTATCGAAACCACCAGGGGACTACAGGATTCTTTCAATATAAGTTTGAGATGACAGACGGCAGAAACATCGTCCTTCCATTTAATGATAAACTTTCTGAAAATAAATATCGAATCGAAGCGAAAATTAAAATGCTTAAGATCCCTGTACATGATAATTTCGAAAATCCAATTGTTGATTAAATCGAAAGTCATCTTTTTACAGAAAGAAGGTTTTTTCCTAATTTCTCCAAAAGTTCACCACTTTGTCATAAGTTTCTGATAAATTTAAAAGACTCCGTGATATACTAAAAGTGTAAAAGATAATCAAAAGTTAACATCTTAGGAGGCTCAACCATACGTGTTCGTTCCGTTTGTGAACGAGTATTTGTAAGGTTATTCCAACCAGCACTTGGAAGGTGGAGCGATGAAGTTTCATTTTGTAAAGGTCTAAATCTAAAACCAAAACCTTTCATAGTTGAATTCTAATGAAATTCCAAGGAATTCATATCAAAGGCACAAGTTAAGGATTTATAGGTTAGTACATTTGATCAAAGAATTTTTTTATCAATGTATTCATAACTGAAAACCTTATTAAAAATCCATTGCCAAGAAGCCTGCAATCCAAATAGGTTGAATAAAGAGTCTTAACGGTGACAATCCGAAAATTTGTTTCTTTTAGGGATTTGAATTCCATTAAACATGCGAATTAATTCCTTCAACGGAACAAACACACATCGGCTGAGTTTTCAAAGTTTCCATAGGATTCAAACGTAAACTAAAGGAAACGAAAATCTGAAAACAAATTGTCTGATGCCATGGTTGGGTCCCCTAAGGTGTTAATCCCAATTAAGGAGTTACTTCAAAAATGAGGTAGCTTCTTTTTAATTTGTTAAAAAAGCATATAAATATTAATAACACTTACATTTCGTTATAATAAATATAGGAAATTACTTTTGAAAGGGGCAAGATAATGACAGAATTTCAAGAAATGAGTTTAACCGAGCAGCAAGAAGCCATATTGGCAAATATTCAACATCGTCGATTGACCAAAAGAAAAATCTTTCAACGAATATTGTTAATCACCATTGGTGCCATTTTAATGTCCGTGGGGCTTGAAATCTTCCTCGTTCCGAATAATGTTATTGATGGCGGGATTACAGGTATTTCCATCATGCTTTCTTATCTAACCGGTTGGAAACTAGGTATTTTCCTTTTTATTTTAAATATTCCTTTTTTCTTTATTGGCTACAAACAGATTGGAAAGACCTTCGCTTTATCCACTCTATATGGCATCATTATTCTTTCAATTGGTACCACGCTGCTTCATCCGGTTCCGGCGTTTACTCAAGATATCCTTCTTGCTACTGTTTTTGGGGGAATTGTTCTTGGCATTGGGGTTGGTCTGGTCATAAGGTACGGGGGTTCACTTGATGGTACTGAAATACTAGCCATTCTCTTTAATAATAAACTTCCTTTTTCAGTCGGGGAAATTATTATGTTCTTTAATCTCTTCATCCTTGGTTGTGCCGGGTTTGTGTTTTCATGGGATCGGGCGATGTATTCGCTCATTGCTTATTTTGTTGCTTACAAAACGATTGACGTTACGATTACTGGACTTGATGAATCCAAATCGGTGTGGATCATTAGCGATAATGCCAGACAAATTGGTGATGCGATTATGAATCGCTTAGGCCGTGGTGTTACTTACATTAATGGCGAGGGAGCCTATTCAGGTGACGATAAAAAAGTTATCTTTTGTGTCATCAATCGTCTTGAGGAAGCAAAATTAAAGGAAATTGTTACCGAAAGTGATGATAGCGCTTTTTTAGCGGTTGCCGATATCGCTGAAGTTCGTGGTGGACGGTTTAAGAAAAAAGACATTCATTAGAAATAGTATAAAATGACGAAATAAAACAATTGTCGGTATTAGGCAATTTGATGAAAAAGTCCTGGTTAATGATTGTAAGTTTTCTGTAGATTGTGTCGTTTAATAGGGAATAGAGTCATTTGGTCGAATTGTGTTTTGTCGGACTCTGCGCTTACCTAGGAAATAGTTTTGCGAATAATAAGATATTTCCGAAAAAGATGACAGAGAATTCTGCCATCTTTTTCAATTCTTTAAAAGAGCAGCTCAAAAACCTCATTAAGTTCATGTGCTCTCTTCTCATCTTGTTCTTCTTTTGCGTAATTAATTTCTTTAGGCAGCATCCGATTTAAAAAATATATTTCTTTCTGACCTAAATCTCGTACAAAGGAAGCTTCCGATGCATAAGCGCCCTTCGATAGTTTCAAGTATAGATGCCGACCCTCTGCATAATCTTCTGTATAATTTGATAATGTTTCTCTTAAATATCTCAGAGTCTGATCCATTTTCACATCATCCTTTCAGCCTTTATTTTTTGATGTGATGGTACAAATATACATGAAAGTTGTAATAAAAAAATGAGTAAGTACAAAGTACTTACCCAATTTTTGCTTAGAAAAAGAAGAACGGAGCAAAACCAAATCCAACGAACGGGACAAAAACAGGAGGTCTAAAAAATGGCCGTGGTCCCCAAAAGCCAAATCCGAAACCATCAGAAGAGTGGGAAGAAGAAAACTCTTCAATTTCGAGGCCTTCCTTTTTGACCTTAGCTACTCTCCCAACCACCAATTCTCCAGAATTATTTTTATACTGAATCATTTTACCTTCTAAATGACGTGCTTGCTCATAATTTAACTGCACTTCAACTTCCTCCTTTAAAAATGGACTTGCTATAAAATATGTAAGGAATTGGTGGAATGTAAAGGCTATAACCCAAGCCTTGTCCATATTAAAAGGAAATTTATTTGGCATAGTTGTATGGAGGTTTCCTAATGAAAAGGCCCTTTTTCCCACAGAAAAAAGGGCTTTCGATTATTTTGACACAGTGATGACCCGATAGCTTAAAATATCCTGATATTTCAAGACAATATTTCCATGCTCATTCAAGATATGAAAAAGCTCAGGTTCAAAATCTTTTGAAAAATTAAATTCCGGGGCATGGTTCCCATGACTGAGAGCTGGGTTTTGTGCCTTAATTTCAATGTTTTGAAAACCAACTTCTTGTAATAAGCGGTTCCAATCTTCTTCCATTAATAAGGAATCAACTGCGTAAAAGTTCATTATTTCTGCTTCTTCTTGCGGATTAAGTTTCTTGTTTATCGTCATTTCGTTGGCAATTAAACGGCCGCCTTTTTTTAGTACGCGATGAAATTCCCTAAGGGCCTTAGGTTTATTAACAAATGCTAAAACAGACTCAGATAAGATAAAATCAAAGGTATGATCGTCAAATGGAATTTCTTCAATTGATCCGTGGATTAATTGGATGGGAAGTTGTAGTGTCTGAAAGCGGTCTCTCGCTTTTTCGACCATGATTGGATTTATTTCCAATCCATAGACTTTCGCTTTATATTGTTGGTGCAAATATGCCGCCGTTTGTCCTGTGCCGCAGCCTGCATCTAAAACATGGGAGTTTTTGGAGATATTTTCACTTGAAAGAATATTTTGCGTCAATAGTATACCACCAGGATGGGCACCGCCAACGCCAAACTTCGCCAAGAAATCAAAATAGGTTAGACCTCCCATAGACACCACCTCAAATCTGCTTTTTTGCATTGTATGTAATAATGCGGAAATAGGTGCTTTCCAAAACACTCAAGCAGTGGTTAATATAATATTATTATGTTAACAAAAATTCAAAAAGAACTCATCCAACAATTTACAATGTATGCATGGTTTCCTAAACATATTCTTCATCAAGATGCACAAATTAAGCTAATGGAAGGGTTATGACAACCTCCATACCATAAACAAAAGGAGTGCTGATAATGAAAAACATAAGAAAGCAGCCGTTTTTCAAGTTGTTTGCACCTAAACGAAAAAGCAAGGGTGCTTTATGGGCATCACTCTTAGGCATTGGCGTTAGTGCCGCCGTTTTTGGCGCGACAAAAGGGAAGCGTAAAGATATTGCACTTCCTTTTCAAAATGTAGTCAAAAACTTTTCACCAAAGACAAATCTTAATTTGATGAACAATGCCGCCCTGACCGAATTCTCTGAGGAATTATTGGAAAGCGCCTTACAAAATGATCGTTAGAAAAAGTCCGCAATCGCGGACTTTTTTTTAACGATAAGTATATGAGAAGTATCTAGCTCAAGCGCCCTAGTGCATTTCTTAATAAGGTGCTTCGGGAATCTTTCTTGGTATGTACTGTATACTTTCTGAAGAATACAGTTTAATAACTAGCATATTTCCAAGCGTATTTGCCCGAATTAATACCGGTTGGGAATATATATTTTTAAATACAAAATCGGGTCCGTACCAGCTTACAGTTGCATCCCTGCCAGGGGGAATGTAGGGAACCTTTCTACTATGGGAAAACCGCTGGACAATCTTTAGCCCGGCATTATCTACTGCATTAAAAAGGGTTGAGGATACCTGACATATTCCGCCGCCAATGTCTTCTGAAAATTCACCTCTAACAATTACTTTAGCCTTTAAATACCCTTTTGTAGCCGTCCGTTTCCCGACCACTTTGTTAAATGAAAATGATTCGCCCGGAAAGACGACATAATTGTTAATGGCCGCCGTTGCCAATTTAATATTAGTAGTGCGTTTTTTATTGCTAGAATTAAAAGTGGTGACATATCGTCCAATCCGCATGCTTCGAATATCCCCAAGTAACTCGCTATCCACTTTTGGATATACGGGCTGCATGGGAATTTCTAATTTTCCCTGTCTATGTGAAAAAAAATAAGCATAGAATTGTTCAGTAAAGGCTTGACGATGGACCTGGTAACCAACTTGTTCCGATAGGATATTACCAGCCGAATCTAGGCTAGCATCAGTAGGCGCTGTGGAAAATTGTTTGTCTAGCTGGTCTAATAATTGATTGAACTTGTTGGAATCGATAATCGGCAAATCTGTATATGGAAAAGAAAAATCCATACGATCGATATAGGTGACATTGGTGCCGTCTTTTGTAATGACTAAATGATCTGGAGTATGTATTTGTTGAGCCGTAAGTAATAGTCCGAAAATCCAAGGTAAAATCATCTGTTCGCACCCCTCCTCGTTCTAATATTTGAAGTAATTTACCATTTCATGTACCATTCTTAAGAACAAATTACTTTTTAAAATTTTCCAATTTGCCCTTTACACTTATTAAAGAGGAGATTGAACAATAGGGGGAATATTAAATGAAATCGATCGAAAAAGAAGTAACGATTCAAAGTAAAGTTGCCCTTAAGGGGACTCTTAGTCAACCAGAGGTTCGGTCCGAAAAATCACCAGCTATTCTTATCATCCCAGGGACAGGAAAATTGGATCGAAATGGCAAAGTAAATAAAAAACTGGAAGTGAAGCTGTACCGCCAATTAGCCGAGTTTTTAACATCTATTGGCTTTATTAATTTGAGATATGATAAACGCGGGGTGGCAGGTAGTGAAGGAGATTATTTAACAACTGGATTATGGGATATAGTCGATGACGCACAGGCAGCCGTTCAATTTTTAAAAAGCCTTCCCGAGGTGGATCATAAAAAGGTCATTGTTTTAGGTCATAGTGAAGGAGCAATGATTGGAACGGCATTAGCTGCAAGGGAAGAACTAGGAGGGTTAATCCTGCTGGCCGGGGCTGTGGAAAATCTAAGTGAAGCAATGAAAAGGCAAAGAGATATTGGCACGCAAGACATTTTGAATGCCAAAGGATTTCAAGGCATGTTCCTTCGCTTAGTAGGGGCGCACAAAAAGATAGAAAAACAAGCGCAAAAATCAATTGAAAAGATAGTAAACTCCACCAGTGATGTTATAAGGATGAGTTTTGTCAAAATAAATGCAAAGTGGTTGCGGGAACATTTTGGCTATAATGTGAGAGAGGATTTGGCAAAGGTTACCTGTCCTGTCCTTGCCATTACAGGAGCAAGAGATATACAGGCAAATCCAGAAGTATTGAAAGATTTGCCAATGTATGTAAAGGGCGATGCCCAGTATCATATTGTCGAAAATATGGGGCATGCATGTAAAATGGAAACAATCCCCTCCACAATATTAACTGCGAAAAAAGATATGATAGCGGAAGGAAACTTGCCTATTCATCCGGAGTTAGTCCAGCTGCTCGAGACTTGGCTTCAAAATTACTTTGTAATAAATCTTCCTGAGGTGAGGGTAATCCTCTAATAAACGGTTTATAAGATTGGCTGTCGACACGATAGCCAATTTTTTATTTTTCGAATGAAAAAAATGTAGAATTATAGTATAGTAGCAATAAATAACAAATAAATAGTTACTTGCTAGCACTATGCTAACAGGTAGATAGGGGTATCTAATCATGTCTGAAAATGAAAGAATTCAATTAAATGTAAGAATTACGAAAGAAACCTCCCTAATGCTGGATGAAATTGTCGAGTATTATCAACAAGGAATTAAACTTGGCAGAATTTATAAAGGTGACGTCTTAACAGATATTATTGAAAAATCGTATGAAATAATGAATAAACAGAAAAAATCGACCAGAAGATTTTAGACTATAGAAACAGTCTGGTATAGGAAATAAAAATTTATTAGAATATTTAGAAAAAGGTAGGAATATGTAAGTCTAAGAGGTATAATTGTACATATTACATACTAACTGGTCAGTATAGTTTGGAGTGTAAAGGGCCTTAGATGATTGACTATTATGAAAGAGGGATGATGGTTATGAAATTGAGTGGTAAAACAGCCATAGTAACTGGTGGAGGGGGGGAATTGGCCGTGCAGCCGCCATTCGTTTTGCATCGGAAGGTGCATGTGTAACAGTTGCCGATGTTGATTCTGTTACCGGGGAAGAAACAGTCAGCCTGATCCAAGAGAGTGGTGGAGAGGCAATTTTTGTGAAAACAGACGTTTCGGACTCAGAACAGATAATAGAACTAATTAACAAGACTACAGAAACCTATGGCGGCTTACATATCATGTTCAACAACGCTGGAATCGGTAATAGCGAAGTAAGAAGTGTTGATTTGTTGGAGGAAGAATGGGATCGTGTCGTCGACATTAACTTAAAGGGTGTTTTCCTAGGAATTAAGTATGCTGTCCCTGAATTAATCAAATCGGGTGGTGGGGCCATTGTTAATACCTCAAGTTTGTTGGGGTTAAAAGGGCAGAAATATGTTTCCGCTTACAATGCCTCAAAAGCGGGAGTGGTTGTGTTAACGCAAAATGCTGCCCTTGAATATGGGAAACACAATATTCGGGTGAATGCGATTGCACCCGGGGTCATTGATACGAAAATTATCGATAACTGGAAGCAAAATGAGCGAAAATGGCCGATTATTTCACGTGCCAATGCATTGGGGAGAATTGGCACACCCCATGAAGTAGCCAATGCTGTTTTATTTTTAGCATCTGAAGAAGCCTCGTTTATCACTGGAGCAACTCTTTCCGTTGACGGGGGCGGACTGATATTTTAGAGAATGGTTTAGAACCATACATTTTGGAGGGGAAATTATGAGTGAAAAGAGAGCATGGCTGGAGCATTATCCTGAAACAATTGAAACAAATGTAACCATTCCAAATAAACCATTAGGACAAATTCTTCAAGAAACAGCAACAACCTACCCTGCTAAAGATGCCTTATCTTTTTATGGAAAAAAGATTACTTATGAACAATTACAATCACTGGCGTTCGCCTTTACATCTGCTTTGCAGCAAAATCAGGTTCAAAAGGGGGACCGGGTGGCGATTATGCTGCCTAATTGTCCTCAATACGTCATTGCATACTACGGAATACTGTCAGCTGGGGGGATCGTAACCCAAGTGAATCCGATGTCCGTTGAACGGGAGCTTGAATATATTCTGGGGGATTCAGGTGCCGAAACAATTGTGGTCCTCGATGCCCTTTATCCACGAGTAAAAGCCGTTCAGCCACTAACAAATTTGAAAAATATTATCGTCGTCAGCCTCCAAGCCACTGGTCAAGATTTCAAACCGGACCGGAGCTTTGATCGCTTTTTGACTGAAGGAAATGGAAAAACTCGTCCAGTTGAATTCGAACCAGAGCATGATGTGGCAGTCCTTCAATACACAGGCGGTACAACTGGAAGATCAAAAGGGGCGATGTTAACTCACCGCAATATTCTGGCAAATGTGATCCAGTGTCATGAGTTTTTTAAAGATGATTTGAAATTTGGCCAGGAGAAATGTTTAACTGTTATTCCGCTCTTCCATGTGTTTGGGATGACCTCTTGTATGAATCTATCTATCTATATTGGTGCTGAATCGATTATGCTGCCGCGATTTGATTTAGAAGAGGTATTGAATACGATAAAAAATGAACAGCCAACGACTTTTCCTGGGGTGCCAACCATGTATGTCGCCATTACCAGCCACCCTCATGCGGAGCAGTATGGCATTAATAGTATAAAGACGTGTAACAGCGGATCAGCACCGATGCCGGTAGAACTGCTTCGCAGCTTTGAACGGAAAACAGGTTCGAAAATATTAGAAGGCTACGGGTTATCGGAAGCTTCTCCTACGACACACTGTAATCCTCCATTTGCGGAGCGGAAACCAGGAAGTGTCGGTATTGGGATGCCATCCACGGAATATAAAATAGTGGATGTAGCAACGGGTACAAAGAGGTTTCTGTTGGTGAACTTGGTGAAGTAATCATTAAGGGGCCGCAGATTATGAAGGGGTATTGGAATTTGCCGGAGGAGACGGCAAATACACTTCGCGATGGCTGGCTCTACACTGGTGACATTGCAAAAATGGATGAAGATGGATACCTCTATATTGTTGACCGTAAAAAGGATTTAATTATTGCCAGCGGCTTCAATATTTATCCGCGTGATATTGAAGAGGTTTTATACGAACATCCGGCTGTCCAGGAGGCCGTTTGTATTGGTGTTCCAGATCCGTACAGAGGAGAGGATGTGAAAGCAGTTGTTGTCTTAAAGGCTGGAAAAAGTGCAACAGAGCAGGAAATCATCCACTATTGTAAGCAAAATATGGCGGCTTATAAAGTACCGCATATTGTTGAATTTCGTGATCAATTACCAAAAACCGGTGTTGGGAAAATCCTCAGGCGGGCATTAAGGGAAGAATCTCTAAAGAATTAGTGATCCTTTAGATTGAAGATTAAAGGAGAGGGTAATGATATGATATAATTTTCACCAGACCATTTAACAGATTGTGAGGACAGAACAGTGAGAGGGAAAATAACGGAACAAAGCATCCGCTTATTTGAAAAAAAGGGGTTTAGTGAGACATCGATTCAAGATATAGTGGATTCACTCGGTGTAACGAAAGGAACTTTTTACTATTATTTTTCAAGTAAAGAAGAATTGTTAATGGATATCCATTTAGGGTACATTGATGAATTACTTGTCCACCAGGACAGGATTTTTAAGGACCCATCAAAGTCCTGTAAAGAAAAATTATTTGAAATTGTCTTTATGCTTCTTTCCGATATCAAAACGACGGGTGCTGCCGCAAAAATATTTTTTCGGGAATTGAAAAATTTAAATGAGGAACACACAGTGCTCATTCATTCCAAACGGGACCAGTTTCGATTAAATATTGAGGATGTAATCAAGAAGGGAATTGAAAATGGTGAATTCCGTCATGATTTAAATACCTCGATCATCACGTTCGGAATTTTGGGAATCACGAATTGGAGTTACCAGTGGTTCAATCCAAACGGAATCTGCTCTGATCGAGAGGTAGCTGAAATTTTTGTCGAAATGATTTTAAAGGGAATTCAAGGTGACTGACGAAAAAATGTAAAGAGGGGCATTGTGGAAATACCCCTCTCTTTTTTTCAGGTAAATACCAACCGGTTAGTATTAAAATCGTCACGTCCAAACAATTGAGGTGAAGTGGTTGTGCATGAGACAAAAGTAACAGTACGTTTTGGCGAAACTGATGCGCTCGGTCATATAAATAACACAAGCTATTTTATTTATTTGGAAGAGGCACGAATCCGTTTTATTGAACAGTTAGGTTTTAAAATGAATATTGAAAATTGGAATTTTATTTTGGCCTCCACCAAATGTGATTTTATCAGTCAAGGGTATTTCGGTCAGGAATTAACGATTAAAACCTATGTTTCAAAAATTGGCACAAAGAGCTTTCAGCTTGAGCATGATATCGTCTCAACCCAGACAAATGAGCTCGTCGCTAAAGGGAATGCGATTATGGTTTATTTCGATTTTGAAACACAAAAAAGTGAACAAATACCTGAATTGTTAAAAGAGGAATTAAAGGATTATTTAGTTCTTTCATAACCACTTTTAGTAATCGGAGTCTTCTAAAGGGGGAGGCAAGACATGCGCCGCCAAATGAATATGGATACGATCCCAGTTCGAAAAGGTGAGGAATTGGATGTTCTTGGTTTGGAAACGTACTTACGGGAAAATGTCAAATCTTTGCCGGGGGATCCGCTTGAAGTCTTACAATTTTCCGCCGGGCATTCAAATTTAACCTACCAACTAAAGATGGGTGACTGGGAGGCTGTATTAAGACGCCCCCCTCTTGGGCCAGTGGCACCGAAAGCCCATGATATGGGAAGGGAATTTAAAATTCTCTCAGAGTTAAACCCTATTTTTTCTGTTGCGCCAGAACCAGTCTTGTTTACGGAAAATCAGGCAATCGTCGGCAGCCCCTTCTTAGTGATGGAAAGAAAAAATGGTGTTGTGATCGATACATCCTTCCCAAAAGAGGTTCAAGTCACGAAAGAACTGTGCCGACATCTTTCCGAAGTGATGGTTGAAAAACTAGTGGAATTACATGCCCTAGACTATAAACAGACTAGACTTGGGGAAATAAGCAAGCCAGAGGGATTTATGGAGAGGCAGGTCCATGGTTGGATTGGGCGCTATGAGAGAGCGAAGACCGATGATATTGCGGTTGTCGATTCATTGAAAAAATGGCTTGTGGAACATACACCTAAGCACCACGAGTCAACAATCATTCATTATGATTATAAATTTAATAATGCGATGTTTAATGAAAAGTTAACAGAAATGGTTGGGCTATTTGATTGGGAAATGACGACCGTTGGCGACCCGTTAGCAGACCTTGGCGTGGCAATGAGTTATTGGAATCACGGGGATGATTCTGAGCTATTAATTAACGGCTTGGGAAAGTCTTCGGTTACAGCTGTACATGAAGGCTTCTTTACAAGGAATGAATTTATCGAGCGCTATGCAAAAAAAAGTGGTCGGGATGTCACCAATTTTAATTTCTACTTAACCTTTGCTTATTTTAAACTGGCAGTCATAGGCCAACAAATCTATTATCGCTATAAAAAAGGGCAAACGAATGATACTCGGTTTGCTAATTTCAATCATTTTGTAAAAAATTTAATTTTACATGCAGCTAGTATTGCTGATGAAAAGCAGTAAAGGGGATCTGGTTCGGATGAAGAAAATTCATCTTCTTATGAAGAAGGAAGACATCAAAGAGGAGAAAATCGCTGATGGGAAAAAACACGCAGTTATCTTAGATGTTCTTCTGGCAACAACCACGATTGTTTCGGCGTTAAAGGATGGGGCTAAGGAAGTTATTCCTGTTTTACATAGCAGGGAAGCTATGGAACTAGCGGCAGCGTTTCAAACAGGTGAATATGTACTTGCCGGTGAGCTCGATGCAAAACCAATAGACGGTTTTGTCTATCCTAGTCCCACCCTGATTAAGGAGTCAATCAACGGGAAGACATTGATTTTATCAACAACGAACGGGACGGTTGCCTTACGAAAATCTGCTTCGGCAAAAAAGGTTTATATCGCATCACTATTGAATAACCCGGCCGTTGCCAATGCTCTTAAAAACCTTCCTGAAGACCAAACCATTCTAGTTATTTGTTCGGGAAACTCTGGTGAAACGAGTTTGGAAGATTTCTTCGGCGCCGGTCATTTCATAGATTGCTTGCTGAAAAATGGCGAATATGACTTAACAGATGCCGCGAAGTCTGCCATGTATTTTTATCGTGGCCAACAGGATGCTTATGAAATTCTACGGGATTCCTATGTTGGAAAACTATTAGATAGATATAATCAGGACAACGACTTAAAACTGGCGGCATCCGAGGGAGTTACCTCGATTGTGCCTATTTTATGTGAGGGAAAAGTAGTTTTGGAATCATCCTGTTCTCCTACATCTTATGAAAACTTTGTGTAAATAAAAATTGGAAGACGAAAGGAAGATGAAAATGACACAGGAACATTTGTTGGTTGAAAAATTAGGTCCAGTCCTGTCTTTAACATTAAACCGCCCGGAAAGCTTGAATGCCTTTAGCCCAGAGATGATTTTAGGATTGAAGGATGCTCTTCATAATGCCCAAAAGGATGAAGATATTCAGGTCATTGTGTTGTCTGGGTCCGGGCGTGCATTTAGTGCCGGTGGTGACGTTAAAACGATGGGGCAGGCAAAAGGTGCTCAAGTGTATGAACACATCGGAAAACTCAATGAATTAATTTTGTTAATGAAAGAAACTGAAAAGCCAATTATTGCCGCTGTTCACGGGTTTGCAGCGGGGGCTGGATTTAATTTAGCTATAGCTTGTGATTTAATTGTTGCTGCAGACGATAGTAAATTTGCTCTTAGCTTTTCGCAAGTCGGCTTAATTTCAGATGGTGGTGGTTCCTATTTACTGCCAAGACTGATTGGCCCGCACTTAGCAAAACAATTCTTCTTTACGGCAGAGCCAATTCCTGCTGAGCGCCTCTATCATTTAGGGGTAATCAATTATCTTGTTCCATTGGAAAAGCTCCAAGAGGAAACAACGAAATTTGCCCTAAAATTAGCGCATGGACCCGGCAAAGCTTTTGGTAAGCAAAAGAAATTAATCGATCAATCGTTTACCTCTTCGCTTGAGGAAATCCTCGAACAGGAACGTTTAATTCAGACTTTAATGGTGGAAACAGCTGACCACCAAGAGGGCATTTCAGCATTTAAGGAAAAGAGAAAACCAGCATTTAAAGGGAAATAGGAGATGAGTTTAGTGAAGGGTGTACAATTAGAGGAATACGGTGGACCGGAAGTATTACAGTTGATTGATATGGAAAAGCCGGTACCTACCGGTCACGAAGTAGTAATTGAAATTAAAGCAATAGGGGTCAACTATGCGGACACGGCACGGAGGGAAGGAAAATATGTGGTGAAAACGCCGCTGCCTTTTATTCCTGGTGCCGAAATTGCCGGGGTTGTCGTCGAAGTGGGCGATCAAGTGACGAAAGTCAAGCCTGGCACAAGAATCGTAACGTTAATCGAATCCGGTGGCTATGCCGAATTTGCCCTAGCCGATGAACGTTCCGTGATCCCAATTCCGGAACATTTAGATTTTCACACGGCTGTTGCCCTGCCGCTGCAAGGCTTAAGTGCCTATCATATACTAAAAACGATGGGCCGCTTGGAAAAGGGGGAAAGTGTCCTTATCCATGCCGCTGCAGGTGGGGTGGGCACCATCGCCGTTCAGCTTGCAAAATTGTTTGGCGCGGGAAAAATTATTGCTACTGCAAGTTCCGATGAAAAATTGGCATCGGCCCGGGAAATGGGAGCGGACGTCCTTATCAATTACACCGAGCCTGACTGGGAACAGCAAGTTCTTGATGCAACAGGCGGCAGAGGGGTAAATGTTGCACTTGAAATGGTCGGTGGAGATGTCTTCAATAAAACGGTCAAATGTCTTGCCACATTTGGACGCTTGGTTATCTTTGGAGCGGCAAGCGGAGAACAAAGCCGTTTCTATCCAGGAACACTTATGGCAAGAAATCAATCCGTCATCGGCTTCTTCCTGCCGCAAATTATGAGAAAACCAGAGCTGTTGCAGCCTAGTTTAGTAGAATTATTTTCATATCTCGGAGAGGGGAAATTGAAGCTTACCATTGGCGGTGTGTTCCCGTTAAAGGACGCAGCAATGGTTCATACATTATTACAATCGCGAAAGACGCAAGGGAAATTGATTTTAGAGCCATAGATGAAAACATCAAGTGTAACAATTGAGCCGTACTATTTTTTTCCTATCGAAAGGGTGGAACCAATCAATGAAAACAGTTGAAACAGTAACAGGCCCTATTTCAGTCGATCGTCTTGGAAAAACACTTATACACGAGCACTTTATTTTCGGGTACCCAGGATTTCAAGGAGATGTTACACTTGGTGCATATAAGGAAGATGAAGTTTTAGAAGCGGCCATTGGTGTGGCAAGACTGATGCAGAGCTACGGTGTCCAAACGGTTGTGGATCCTACCCCAAATGAATGTGGTCGAAATCCACAATTATTACAAAAAATCTCGGAAGCTACTGGATTGCAAATTATTTGCGCAACTGGATATTACTATGAAGGGGAAGGGGCACCTCCATACTTCAAGTTTAGACAGGGACTAGGAACCGCCGAAGAAGAAATCTATCAAATGTTTAAGACTGAAATTACGGAAGGTATTGCCGGAACGGGGATAAAGCCTGGCATTATCAAACTGGCATCAAGTAAGAATGAAATCACGGAATATGAAAAAATGTTTTTTCGTGCCGCAGCAAGAGTTCAGAAAGAAACAGGAATTGTTATCCTTACTCATACACAAGAAGGAACGATGGGACCTGAGCAGGTAAGTATGTTAATTGAACATGGTGCTGATCCAAATAAGATTATCATCGGCCACATGTGCGGCAATACTAATCCTGAATACCATAAGAAAGTTCTGGATCAAGGGGTTCGAATTGGCTTTGATCGCTTTGGTATTCAGGTTTTAGTTGGCGCTCCTCTGGATCATCAGAGAGTGACAACTTTATTGTCATTATTGGAACAAGGCTACGAGGATCAAATTTTATTAGCCCACGACACAGTAAATGTTTGGCTCGGCCGGCCACCTGTGATGAATGAGCAGGTTATGAAAATCATGGAGAACTGGAATCCCGTTCATATTTTCGATCATATTCTGCCTAGTTTGCGTGAATCAGGTATAACAGAAAAACAAATTGACAAATTGCTTGGTGGAAACGCGGTTTCATTATTTGCCGGAGCATCTGTAAAAGTATAATAGAATTCCTTAAAGGGAGGCCTGATTTGTTTAGGCTTCCTTTTCTTTGCGCGAATTTCTAAATATTAATAAACTATGAACAAAGGATTAATATATTTGAAAGAATCGGGCATGTGGTTTGATATACAGGAAAATTCGTTTAAACTAGAGAGAAGAATAGCTTTTTGCACGGGGAGATGGCAATAATGCACATATTAGTGATTGAAGATAATAAAAGTGTTTGTTCGATGATTGAAATGTTTTTTGCTAAAGAAGGCATTGATGGTGTATTTGTAAACGATGGCGTAGAAGGCTATAACCGCTTTAAAAGCGGTACATGGGATGCCTTGATTGTTGACTGGATGCTACCCGGAATGGATGGGGTTTCGATTTGTCGGAAAATTAGAGAAGAGAAGTTTACCGTTCCGATTATTATGTTAACTGCTAAGGATAGTGAATCGGATCAGGTTCTCGGACTGGAAATGGGCGCGGATGATTATGTCACGAAACCATTTAGTCCTCTTACCCTTATGGCCAGGATAAAAGCAGTCACAAGAAGAGTTCAGGCACAAGTACCGAAAGAGGATGCCCATTACCTTAAAACAGACCATTTTAAGGTGAATAAAATGACAAGAGAAGTTTTTGTAGACGATACACAGATTTCAAACTTAACGCCTAAAGAATTTGATTTACTCTACTACATGGTTGAGCATCCTCGCCAGGTTTTCTCAAGAGAGCAATTACTTGAAAGGGTGTGGGGGTATCAGTTTTACGGAGACGAACGAACAGTTGATGTTCATATTAAGCGGCTCCGAAAAAAGGTTGAGACCACAGCACAGCCTTTCTTCCATACTGTTTGGGGGGTAGGGTATAAGTTCGATGATTCCATCAAAACCGATGAAGTTTAAGTATATTTATCAACAATTTTTTAGTCACATTAGTGTCATTATTGTTGCCTTTTTATTGTTAAGTATGCTTTTTACCCATTATATGGAGAATTTAATTTATGAAAATAAAGCGGAGGAACTGATTTCCTTTGGAAAAGCGATTTTAACCGATTTAAAAGAAGCTCCGGTTGCATCAGACGAGATATTAAATCAATATAGCAATGTATTGGCTGCGAGGAATACCAGTTTTAGTTTATTTGATCAAGATGGTGTGTATCTGATTAATAAACGTGGACTGACCATAAAAAATTTACCTGAAAAACAGTGGAATTTTTTGAAAAAAGGGCAAACCATCATTGTTAAAAGTGATTATAAAAGTTTTGGACAAGGGGGAGTTACATTTGTTGTTCTTCCCTATTTAGATGATGGTAAGTTTTTTGGCGGAGTGCTCTTAACTTCCCCAATTAGCGGTTCGAGTAAGATTATTCAGGAAATCAATAAATTTTTGCTTTATACCATTTTGATTGCCTTCGGAGTTGCCTTTTTGCAAAGCTGGTATTTGTCACGCATTCATGTCCATCGGATAACACGACTTCGTGAAGCGACATCACTTGTCTCTGAGGGGAATTATCATGTGAAGGTAAATTCCTCTGATTTTGACGAGATTGGAGAATTAGCCAATGATTTTAATCACATGGTCGATAAAATCAATACATCCATGCTTGAAATTGAAAGTCTGGAAAATAGAAGACGACAGTTTATGGCCGATGTTTCCCATGAGATGAGGACACCTTTAACGACAATCAGCGGTGTGATTGAAGGGCTTAAAAATGATATGATTCCTGAGGAAGACAAAGATCGGGGAATCCAATTAGTAAGCCAGGAAGCCAAGAGATTGATTCGTCTTGTGAATGAAAATCTTGACTATGAAAAAATCCGCTCCAATCAAATTCAATTATTTAAGGAAGAGATACAGCTTTTGGAAGTGCTCGAAGTTATCCAAGAGCAATTGAGCATCCTGGCTGACGAGAAAAATAATCGGATCGAGGTTGAAGTCGCACCAGAAATCATGGTGAACGCTGATTATGACCGTCTGGTTCAAATCCTCATTAATATTACGAAAAATAGTATCCAATTTACCTCTGACGGAACGATTTGGCTACGTGGAAAAACGGAGCCCAACTGGACGATTATCGAGGTGGAGGATACAGGAATTGGCATTGACGCTAAGGAGATTGAAAACATCTGGCGCCGTTTTTATAAAGCGGATCTTTCCAGAACCACCAATCCCTACGGTGAATTTGGCCTTGGTCTTTCAATCGTTAAACAATTAGTGGTTCTCCACCAGGGAGAAATTGAGGTATTTAGTGAAGCAGGAAAAGGGACTAAATTTGTGATTCGCTTAAAAGAAGAATAAATGGGCAGAAGCTGCAGAGAAAATTGCGGCTTTTTTTTAATTAATTCATATATTTCTTACTCTCGTTAAAGTTTGTTAATAATTTGTTAAGATTTGTCGGTTAAAGTAAAGACAAGATAAAGAACAAACTTAAAGGAGATCGATTGTGATGGAATTCAAAAATGATCATGAATTCGAACAAAATCAACCCGATTCAGTAGAAAATACAGAAACCACAAACAGGAATCAAGATTACAGTCAGATGGAAGAAAATTCAACTGCTGTGGATGCTACCTTCATGGCGAGGTCAACCGAATCTGAAGAGATAGAGGAAAGAGTGGAGACAGAGGAAGTTGTTGTTGCCCCACCTGTTAACGAAAAAACTCGTTTATCCACTCAGCCGGAAACAAAAAAATGGAAGGGTCGGGGTTTTGTTTCAACCTTAGCGGCAGGCGTGATTGGATCTGTTTTGACATTAGCCGTTCTTCCACATACCGACTATATGAAAAACTTTAATCAGAATACCGAAAACCAAGTGACAAGTAATTCAGCAGCCCCTGTCAAGCAAGTTTCTGCGCAGCCGACAATGGCCTCGTCTAATTCAATTGCCGATACCGTAGAAAAAATTTCTAAAGCGATTGTCGGGGTTGTCAATTTCAGGCAACAGCAAAATAATGATCCTTGGGGGAATAGTAGTGCTTCACAAAGTGTAGAATCCGGTTCAGGATCCGGGGTTATTTTTCAAAAAAGTGGAAGCATTGCCTATATTGTCACCAACAACCATGTGGTTGAAGGTGCGTCAAAGCTCGAAATTTCCTTATTTGATGGTCAAAAGACAACTGCTGAGGTCGTCGGAACAGATGCCTTAACGGATTTAGCTGTTTTAAAAATCGATGCAAAATATGTTACAGCTACGGCAGATTTCGGAGATTCGTCCACACTCCGTCCTGGTGACCAAGTATATGCGATTGGAAATCCGCTGGGACTAAATTTATCAAGAACAGTGACACAAGGAATTGTCAGTGCGGTTGACCGAAGCATTGCCGTATCGACATCCGCAGGTAATTGGGATACGAATGTCATTCAGACAGATGCTGCGATTAATCCTGGAAATAGCGGAGGTGCCTTGATAAACCCACAAGGCCAGGTCATTGGGATTAACAGCTTGAAAATTTCCGAGAGTGGTGTAGAGGGATTAGGCTTTGCGATCCCAAGTAACGATTTTATCCCAATTGTTAACCAATTAATCAAGAGTGGAAAAGTGGATAGACCTTATCTTGGGGTAGGACTTGCTGACTTAGACCAAGTTCCGCAAATGTATTGGCAAAACATGCCCGAAAATGTGAAAAAGGGTGTGTTAGTCATGAACATTGACCCCAACTCTGCTGCAGCCAAAGCAGGTTTCGAGCCCAAGGATGTCATTGTATCGATGAATGGAACGGAGATTGCGAATTCAGCAGAACTAAGAAAATTTTTATATACAAAAGTGAAAACGGGTGACACGATTAAATTTGATGTGTATCGTGACGGAAAAAAAGTAACGTTAACCGCTAAATTAACTAATAATAAGGGAGCATGATTCGCGGTACAATAAGACCATCCTAATTTGGTCTTGAGGTGAAAAAATGAATAAAGTAGGTAAGTATGCAGTAAGTGCTGAGGTAGACGACATTCAACTGATGAGCATGGTATTTGAACTTACTGAAAAAGATAAAATGGTGATGTGGTCAGAAGGCTACATCGACAAGGTTATTGATCAATTACCGGAATATGCCCGTGATATTTTAAAAGAACGGCAGGTAAAATGGGAAGATACAAAAGCTTTTTATGAAAAGAAGCTGAATGAAATTGTGAGTGGCGAGGATTTTAATCGGAAATTGAAGGGCGAACGGAAAGAGTTCGCCCTTTTCGTCATGGAGATGTATCCGGAGTTTCGCTCGTTACTGTTTTTAATTTATGATGGGAATTTAAAGGATGACGACTTGAGGAGGTTTGTCTATCGAAGAAGGTTCGCATCCCGGAAAAAGTACCTTCATTAAAGTGGGATGAAAATGTGATATTTCGAATTCAATGTCAACACCTACCACGTCTAGAATAAGATATAAGGCAGCAAGTATGGAGGTGACATGAGTGGCAGTAGTGAAGGCAAGGAAGTCCGATGTTGATCTGTTGGCTCGATTACTTAGGGCAGAAGCTGAAGGGGAAGGAACAATGGGGATGCTTCTAGTCGGTAATGTAGGAATAAATCGGATTCGCGCCAACTGTTCTGATTTTAAGGGATTGCGAACCATTCCGCAAATGGTTCATCAACCACATGCCTTTGAAGCAGTAACACATGGATACTTTTATCAAAGGCCCAGGGAATCAGAAAGGCGTTTAGCAAGGAAAGTAATTGATGGGCAAAGATTCTGGCCGGCGAAATTTAGTTTATGGTATTTCAAACCACCCGGCGATTGTCCGGCAACATGGTATAACCAGCCATTTGTGGCAAGGCATAAAAGCCATTGCTTTTATCAGCCAACTGCCGAAACATGCGCAAATGTTTTTAATACCTTTTAATTTTCTTAGGTCGCTGCATTTGCGGCCTATTTTTATGCATCCCTATCGAATGAAGCACCGACTTTTATCATATACGTAGTAATAAAGAATTTGGACAAGGAATGATGGGATGTTGAAAAAATTAGCAATTATTGGATTTGGGAGCACAATGATTGGTGTTGGCATTAACGGTTTTATCCTTCCCTTTCATTTAATCAATGGGGGAATATTTGGGATTAGCCTCCTTCTGAATTACATATGGGGCTTTAAGGCGGGCTTAACATTCATCCTGCTAAATATCCCAGTATACATGTTTGCCTATAAATCAGATCCGGTTTATTTTTTCAATGGGTTGATTGGGGCGATTATTTCGGGAATGATGATTGAATTACTACTCCCATTAAATGGAATAGTCCAACTGCCGATTATCAGCAGTGTGATTTTTGGGGCTGTGTTGATTGGCATCGGGGTTGGTGTCATGCTTCGAAATCATATAAGCCCCGGAGGCATGGATTTGCTTGCCTTATTACTTGCAAAATGGTCAAAGGTGAATGTGGGAGTGATAATGGTGGTGATTGACGCATTCATCATCTTAACTGGGATATTGCTCCTGAAGGATCCAAGGCTATTATATTCACTTCTAATAGTTTCCATTGTCGGTCTGCTAGCTACGATTATTACTTCCTTTCATAAAATTGAAATATATCATGACTAACTGATATGTTCACCGTTTTTTCACTCCTTTTTCAGTTAAGCTTGCTATGATAATAGTAATAGGAATTTTTATAAAAAAGGGGGGAGAACGTGAACATATTACTGGCTGAGGACGATGTTAAACTCGGAAGGCTGGTGACCCACTTACTGCAAGGAGAGTTTCATCGGGTGGATTGGGTGCAAAATGGAAAGGATGCTTACGACAATGCCCGTTTCTTTACATATGACGTTGTTATTTTGGACTGGATGCTGCCTGGAGAAAATGGGCTTTCGGTTTGTAAACGGCTGCGTGAAAAAGGAATTCAAAGTGGAATATTATTTGTCACCGCAAAAGATGCCAATGAGGATATCATTTTAGGACTTGATTCAGGGGCCGATGATTATATTGTCAAACCCTTCGAATTTACAGAGTTATTAGCACGGATTCGGGCCATAGGCCGCCGTAAAGAAAAACCGCTCGAAGAGTTGATAACCGCCGGAGAATTTACCCTCAATGTAAACACTCATGAGTTAAAACGAAATGATTCCTTGATAGAACTTACGAAAAAGGAATACCAGTTCATTGAAATAGTAATGCGAAATCATCATCAGGTCATGACAAGAGAAGTGCTGTTTGAAAGACTTTGGGGCTATGATACCGAAGTATCGGAAAATGCCTTGGATGCTTTGGTAAAATTGGTACGAAAAAAGATTGACCAGCCTGGAGCACCTTCCTTTATTCAAAATGTGCGCGGAATCGGGTATAAAGTGAGACCTTACGATGTTTAATCAACTAAAAACAAAGTTAACCCTGCTCTATACCTTATCGCTCCTTTGTTTACTGCTCCTCTTTATCGGTGTCCTTTACCTATTGATTTCACATGAAATCAATGAGAAGGAACTAGATGAATTACAAGTTTATTTTAATAAAGAAAAATGGGACTTTATCGAGGATCTTGATGAAAGGGATCATCATGGCCTGAAATTTGATCCGAATCGAAGAATATTCTACTTTGTATTTAATCAGCAGGATGAACTTGTATACGGGGAGGAAACAGTCCGGGACCTTTCAAGTTGGGTTGTAAAAGGTATCTCTTCAAAAGGAGAGTCCTTCACATGGAGGACTGAGTGGAAACAAAATCATCTCTTACTTGTGAAGAAACCACTCATGAGTAATGGGGATTCACGGGGCTTTGTTGTTATTGGCATGAATATCACAGGTGAACAGCACCTAATTCAAAATATTACTTGGACACTTTTTATCCTAACCTTGTTCTTTAGTCTGCTATTTGCTTTCCTTGGCTATTATTTTGCGGGTCAAGCGATGAAACCAATTAAAAATTCCTATCTTAAGCAAGAAAAGTTTGTTTCCGATGCCTCCCATGAATTGAGGACGCCGCTCAGTATTTTTTATAGTTCAGTGGATTTGTTGATGCGAGAGGAAAAAGACCGACTTAGTACATTTGGACAAGAAGTCCTTGAGGATGTTAAAAAAGAAGCAATGCTGATGAGCAATCTCATTAACAATCTCCTCGTGTTAGCGAGGAGTGACAAAAAAGAATGGATGCTAGAAATGAAAGAAGTCAATCTATCAAGGTTAGCAGCCTCTGTCTATACTAGATTCTCAAGAAAAATGATTAATCCTATTCAATTTAATCAAAAGATTCAAAAGGATGTTTATATAGTCTGTGATGAGATGAAAATTCAGCAATTGCTTTATATTTTGCTAGATAATGCCTTTCGCTACACAAAGGAAGGAAAGGTAACCCTATCATTAAAGGCAATCAATTCTAAAATATTCTTAGCCGTAGAAGACACGGGTTGCGGCATCGCAGGAAATGATCTACCGTATATTTTTGATCGTTTTTATCAGGCGGATTTATCAAGGGGAAAGGGAGGTTCGGGCCTGGGGCTTTCGATTGCTCAAACGATTGTTAACGCCCATGGTGGAACCATTCAGGCAGAGAGCACGGTAGGAAGCGGAACAATCCTTACGGTGATTTTCTCTGTAAACAAATAAAACGGCAGCGGTTGCTGTCGTTTTATTTGTGGGTGTTATTTCTTCCTATGGGCTGGTGAAGCATTATGGACTCCACTATCCTCATAAATAGCAGAACGAGGATAAAGGAACTGGATAACAGGTAAATCAATAATGCCCACGGCTCTGATGAATCTGTCCCAATTGCCAGTCCGTGAACGAGCATAAAAATCCATGCAGGGATAACGGCAAAGTGAATCTTTTTCCACTTTTTTACTCCCATTTTTTTGATGAAAAAGTCAGAGGAACCAATTACGATCAAAAATAAGTAAAACGAAAGGGTTCCAAGTCCGGAGAACAATGGTTCATTTTTTGCCATAAAAGGGACGAATAGCTCCCTTAAGGAATAGGGAACGTACTGATCCTGCCAGATTAAAAGGATATGAAAAAGAATAGTTAAGAGCCCATACCAGCCGCTTGTCTGATGATAGGATAAGAACCGTGCTTTCTTTTTCTTCATGATTGAAAATGAACTAAATAGCCCGATTGCAAGCGAGAGTGTCATAAAATAAAACGCTAAAAAACCGGACACACGAATTAAGGTCCAAACTGAAAAGAAATCACTCATGGGTAGGTTCCTCCATTTCGAAAGCGAATAATTTTCCTTGATTATTGACAAGCAGAAAGGAATAGTCGGTATCTAGATTACGTAGTTGGTGTTTAATATTTGAATCATTCTCAATCAAGCACAGTTTAGCGCCTACCTCTGCATCAAGGCAATTTTCAGCAATAACTGTTGCCTGAATATAATCGTTATCTGCGGGCAGACCGGTTCTTCCATCTATAATATGATGCTTCTTTTCATCTCCTTGGCTCCAGCTTCGATAAACCACATTGGAGGTAGCGATCCCTCCATTTTTCAAGCGGAGCTGGGCGATTTCCGTTTCCTGGTGGTATGGATGAGAAACACCAATTGTCCATTCCTTGCTGCCATCCGACCATACCGAAATATCACCGCCCCCGTCAACCATCCCAGCTGAAGCCTCACCAACATGCTTTAACCATTGGGCAGCGGCCTGAACGGTATATCCCTTTCCAATCCCACCCAAATCGACTAGACCATCTGTGATTCGTGTGACTGAATTTGTGTTTGGACTAAATTGAAAAGGTGTGATCTCGTTTTCATAAACCGGCGGCATCTCACTGTCGACGAGCCTGCTGGTATCGAAAGGAAAGGAGTTTTCATAGCCATGAAATTGCATTTGTGGTAGTAAATAGGGTGAAAAGAGGCCATTTGTCTTCCGGCGATATTCCTCCGCTCGTTGGATAATATCAATAAATGGCGGAGACAAAGTGATCGTCCTTCCTACTTCCAATTGGTTTAATCGCCCCAGTTCATTCCCAGTTCGAAAACGTGACCATTCTTTTTCAACGTGGCGAACCCACCCCTCCATGACTTCTTTCCAATTTGACAGTTTACAGCTAGTAACGGCAAAATAAAAAGTTGTATTCATGGCTGCAATCAATAGCGTGTCCAATCCATCAAGATCTTCGGGTTTTTCGGTCACTTTGCTCAACACCTTTTGAAAAATGAATCCCATTAATGTCATAATTCGACCAATCCAGTTGTACGAATTCTTTTTCCTGTTTGCTCATGGATTTGGTAATCGTTGTTTCGAAGGGCTGTGAGTTCTGAGCCTGATCATGCGTACCCACTTGGCTGATAACAAACGCAGTAAGGGCGGTACCTGTTAGGCCAATTACCCATTTTGATTTTTGTGACTTTGCCATTCTAATTCACGCTCCTTTAGATAGATTGAAAAATTAATGCTTTCTTGTTACCATCCCATGTAACACGATAACCTAGGGCGTTTGCCGCAACGGAAACAGGAAGATAAACAGATTTTTCGTAGAATGCTGCTTGAATCGGCATCGGGCTTTTTTCCTTGTTTTCAAATGCGGCATTGGACCCTGCTTTGACAATTAATTCAAGCCCATCCTTCGTTAGTACGGAAATTTTACTTTGTGAATAGAGCTGACTTTCCGCCCCCAAGACTTCAGCTATCTTCTTGGCTGAAACAAGTAATTGGCCTTCTTGCGGAATGACGTAGATGGTGGTTTCGTTATTGTTCAAGCTGACGGTCAGTTCGCCCGGTTCCCCAAGTGGCAACGGGTTATCTGGATTGTTTTGTGGTTCCCTTGACCAGATATTCCAAAATTCTGTCTGCTGCTGGTTGATGATTTGATTTTGGGGTGCTTCCCAATCATCGTCATCATCGTCATCGTCCTCACTGAATTTTTGGTAATACTCATGTTTTTCGTCGTCGTCATCATGACCATCATCAGCGATTGCATTTGTACCAAGAGATAACATTGTTAGCACGATACCAAGCATGATCATGACCCTTTTCCAATATTTGTTCAAATTAAATCCCTCCTTGGTTCATTTACAAGCAGTTTAATCGGCTAATCTGAAAAAAATCTGAAATCGTTAGGGTAAAATAAAAAAATAGAATGATTTAAGGAGAATTTTAATGGAACCAATTAGTGATCATTTAAAAAAGGATTTAGCCATTTTGTTTGTTGGCTTTAATCCCAGCATCCGCTCGGGTGAACTGGGCCATTATTATGCCAACCCAAACAATCGATTTTGGCGGATTTTATTTGAAGCAGGGTTAACACCGCGGAAATATGAGGCCGCTGAAGATACGAAGCTTTTAGAAATTGGATATGGTTTTACTAATATTGTGGCAAGACCGACAAAGGCAGCGGATGAAATTACGAAGGAAGAGTATAGGGAGGGGAGGGAGGTTTTAAGGCACAAAATCGAGCGTTATCAGCCTAAGGTGGTTTGTTTCGTGGGGAAGGGTGTATACCAGCAATACAGCGGCCGCAAACTGGTTCCATGGGGGAAGCAGAACGAGCCAGTTGTCCCAGGGGTAATCGATTTTGTCGCACCGTCATCAAGCGGGCTAGTTAGGATGAAATTGCAGGAAATGGTTGAGATCTATTCGCGGTTGGGGGAGCTAATATAGGGAAATAGCAATTTCCTAAATAATCGCGAAGGATGAAGGACAAACCGGGGGATTTTAAGAAAGATAAGTCCTTCATACTTATGTTTATTTAGTTTCAAATTTTTCACGGTAGTGTACTAGAGCAAGCAAAGGGAAAATATACCGATAGCCGTGATAATGAATATAAAATCCACCCGCCATCCCTTGTCCCTTTGGATAATCAGTCGTCCAGTCATCATTCTTAAGCGCTCCTGCTAAATAGTTAATCCCCTTTTCAATCTCCGGTAACGGTTTTTCTGAAACGGTAATCAGAGCATCAATGGCCCAGGCAGTATGTGTTAATGTGCTTGCCTTCAGAGGGGCATACGATTTTTTACTATCACTATGGCAAGATTCCCCCCAGCCTCCATCGTTGTTTTGAATCCTCCTCAACCAATCAACAGCTTTTTGGATAGAGGAGTGATCCGCCGCAACACCAACGGCCGACAGCCCCGTGATGGCTGCCCAGGTCCCGTAAAGATAACAGATTCCCCATCGTCCGTACCAGGAGCCGTCCTTTTCCTGATCTTTCAAAAGCCAACGAATTCCTCTTTTTATGGCGGTATGCTCAGTCGATAAATTGGTATAATGACCGAAAAATTCGAGCGTTCGGCCAGTTAAATCGGCACAGGAAGGATCAGCTAATAAAAACTCTGCTTTTTCAATTGGAAGAAACTGCAATAATTTAGAATTTGCCTTTCTTTCAAAGGCAGGCCAGCCGCCATCATCATTTTGCATCGACAGAACCCATGTGATCGCGCGCTCCCACGCTTGCAATTCAGAGGGCGCGATCCTCGATATAGATCTCAACGCAGCGGTCGTGTCATCCACATCCGGGAGAATCGTATTCACAGCAGAGAAACCCCATCCGCCTGGCATCGTTTTCGGATTATGAATCACCCAGTCTCCAAACTTATGATGCTGCCGTTCGAGCAGGTAGCGATTCGCCTTGACAACCATCGGATCATTAGGTGCCACCCCAGCTGTTTGCAAACCAAAGCCGATTAACGCCGTGTTCCACAGGTTGGCTGTTGTATATTGCATATGGGGTAAGTCCTTAATTTCACATTTCATCGACTTTATCCCTTCTATAGCTCTTGTTATAACGGGATCCGTTTTTTCATATCCGAGCGATAATAGCGCAAAAATCATTAAAAAGGTACAGCTGTAATAGCTATAGAATGTTCCGTCCGGTTCAATCCGGTCTAGCATATACTTTTTGGCCCGATCAATGGCTAACTTATGGAGCTGTTCTGGTATTCCTAGTAAATTTGTAACCCCGTCTTCGATAAAAGAAAACAACGAACGGTATTCGTCGGAACGTGACCATTGATCAACATCATTCCGATGTAAGTGTAAATGTGACAGGTCCGGACTGCGATCCGTTTTCATCGTAAATTTTTTATCGGCAATGATCATAATGGGGGCAAGATTGGCCCTGCCAAATACTGAAAATGAATAAAAGTTTATTGGAAAATGTAATGGCAGGAGAACCACTTCAATAGGCAGCGGAGAAGTAGAGGGCCATTTATACTGTCCGGTTAAAGAAAGCATCACCTTTGTATACATGCCAACTTCCTCTAAACCGCCATTTGCTAAGATAAATTTTTTTGCAGCCCGCATGGGGGTATCTTCTTTCTGATAGTAACCCGAATATAACAACGCATAATAGGCCTCAACTGTTGCCGCCAGGTTCCCGGTGCCCTCATCATAAAAAAGTTTCCAAGCACCATTTTGCCCTTGTCTGCTTAAAATCCTCTTCGTCAGTCCTTGAATTAATTCCTCATCATTTATTTCCAATGTCCGTAATAAAATGATCATATAAGCATCTGTGGATATTCCTGTTTCAAATGGATAGTCCCATGAGCCGTCGGGAGATTGATCTTTTCGAAGCATTCCTATGATCCAATCGATGCCAGCCTTCACAGCAGTCATATTCACATTCATTCCTCTCCCATAAACTATTCTCATCTATACATATTCTCATTAGGGCAGGAGAATTCATAAGGGAGGTAATGTGCCATTTTTTTTATGCGAAATCGAGTGAAAACGCCACTCCAAAGTATAACGGAAGAACTAAAGAAAAAAAGTAAAAAGTCTCCATCAGCCATCCAATTAACAAAAGGTGAAGAAATGCTGCTTGAGAGGGTTAGAAGCAAAACAAGGGAACATAATCTTAACAATGTAACAAGAACTAAGGCATATCTTGACTTTTACCTCCATCATTCGGAAATTCAATGGGCCTTTCTCGGGCATATGGTATCAAGAAACGGCGGCTGGAATATGACTGATTTAAAGGGCGAATTTCTTACAAGACTAATGACAAAAAAAGATCGGAATTTATTTTTTCATTTTTTGGAGCGTGGCAACTGGCTTATTTTTCAAGACGTTTATCCGCAATTTTTGCTTTATGAGGAAAGTATCCGGCAACGAAAACCACTGTTTCACTTATTTACTGCTTTAAATATTTCAACCTTTATGGAAACGATTTGGCAGCAGTTTTGGCAAAATCAAGACACTTATATCCATACCATTGCGATGGTCATCAATGAACAGAGCTACCTCGAAAATCGAGTAGTACAAAATCCACAGTACCAAAAAGAGGTCATAAACAAATTTGAGTTTATGCTCCAAGACTGGCTTTCTTTTAACCATATCCTTTTTCCATATGGGAAAAACCAGCTTAGCGGACAAACACTCCACCAGTTTGAATCACTCCATGAGCGGATTTTACTGGGAAAACGACTGTATACGATTCTTTTTAAAAACAAGGAAATACACAAACAGGTGCTTGAGTGGGCGAAAAGCACGCCGCATACGGGGTCGAGAAAGGATTACTGGCCGAATATCTTCAATAGTGTTAATGAAGGAATGCCTGGCTTTCCCTATCAGCTTCGCTTAAAAACCTGCCAGCTTAGGAAAGGAGCACGAAAGATTTATAGTCCAACCCTCGAAAATGCCTGGAAAAATGTCAGCCAGGATGTAGCGGAAAAAGGGGATTGGTTTGAAGATTGGCAAGTTGTCGATTATTTAACAGAAGAAGATGAAATGATTGATGGGGAGATAAAATATGAATACTGTAAAACACTTGAACGGCTCGAGCTTGCAACCCTGGCAAAAAAAGCGATTACCTTTTAAGTATCTTGCAAGTATCGTGCTTGCTTCCTTGCTTGGAACCTATTTAGATCTATACTTTGTCGGTAAAGAACTCTACCAGTTCCCGAAGAGGCCATTTCCTGAGATATTCTCGATTAATATTTCGTTTACCTTAATAGGCCTTCCGATACTCGTGCTGGTCTTTTTACGCGCTATTTCGCAGGTAAATAAATGGGGGAAGGGGGAATCATTCTTTTTGCCAGCTTGTTGATGCCGATTTTTGAAAAATTATCAGAAGTATTGGGGTTGTTTGTCCATGCTGATAGCTGGCATCATATGTATACATTTTTTGGGTATTTGCTGTTCTTAACCATTATTACACTGTTTTTTGACAGGGGGGGAAGCAAAATAGTTAAACCAAAAAGCCGGGGCAATTGCCCCGGCTTCCGTGATGCCACAAAAGTGACACCAGAGGACCCCTTCCGTCCGTACAGTGGTTAAGTGTCCCGCAACAAGCGAATGTGCGGAAGGGGTATCTCTATTATATCACAATGATACGGGGAATATGATTCGTTAAAGGAAGTTTTTGAGGTGTCTAAACTTTCTTTTCTTTAGAGAAAAGTGTATGATAAAAATGATTTTTACATAAAGGAGTGTTTTCAAGTGACCAAAAAAGGATACATATTAATGGAGAACGGCGAGAAAATTGAGTTTGATTTATTTCCAAATGAAGCACCGGGAACTGTAGAGAATTTTGAAACATTGATTAAAAAAGGTTTCTACGATGGATTAACCTTCCACCGTGTTATTCCTGGTTTTGTAAGCCAAGGGGGCTGCCCTGAAGGCCGTGGAACTGGTGGACCTGGGTACACAATCAAATGTGAGACGGAAGGGAACCCACACAAACATATCCCTGGTGCATTATCAATGGCACATGCGGGTAAAGACACAGGTGGAAGCCAGTTCTTTATCGTGCACGAATCACAGCCGCACCTAAACGGTGTTCATACCGTCTTTGGTCAGGTTACTTCCGGACTTGAAGCAGCAAAAGCAATGAGAAATGGCGACAAAATGGTCGAAGTTAAGGTATTTGACGAAGAATAGTAAAATCAGGGAGAGCTAATGAATAGCTCTCCCTTTGTGTAGAATCAAACTAAATGAATACGGGCAAGTTAATTTCACACTTTACTATTGGAGGTAAATATGAAAAAGTTTGCCCTAGTACTTTCCACATTTTTATTTTTACCACTCCAAACAAATGCCGCGGAGGATAAAAAGGAAACCAAAGAACTGAAGGCCGCTATTATCATCGATGATTTTGGCGGCGGTACTGGAGGAGTGCGGGATTTTTTAGAAGGAAATATTCCGATCACAGCCGCAGTTATGCCTTTTACGCAGAATTCCAAAGCACATGCTGAATGGGCACATCAAAATGGTTTCGAAGTCATGATACATTTACCAATGGAACCGAAAAAAGGCAAAAAGTCATGGCTTGGGCCCAAGCCGATAACTGTTGATCTCCCTCCAAAAGAAGTAAGGAAACGAGTAGAAGAGGCAATTAAAAGTGTTCCCTATGCTGTTGGTCTTAATAATCACATGGGCTCACGTGCAGTTGATGATGAAAAAATCGTCAGGGTGATCGTAGAGGTGGCTAAGGAAAGGGGACTTTATATCGTTGATAGTGGGACAAGTCCGGAAAGTAAATTCCCTGAATTAGCATTGGAAATGGGAGTCCCATTGTTAAAAAGAGATGTATTTTTAGTCGACATCGCTTCCTCAGCATATACCAGAAAACAAATGTCCAGACTAGCAAGGATAGCAGAATTTATGGGTCAAGGAATTGCCATTGGTCATGTAGGAGTAACTGGAAAGGTTTGTTCGGTAGGCATTTTTCAATCAATGGATGAATTTCAAAAACGAAAGATTAAAATTGTCCCGGTTTCAAAGCTATTTGCTGAAAAATTGATTGAAAACAACTGGTTCCATGAGAAAAAGGCAGTTAAGGCTGTCTTTTTTTATGATTTAAACGGATTACTTCCCCTTATAGTTCCAAACTGGTAAAATGTCTCCTATCCATACATATAAAAATAGTAACGAGCAAGGGGGAAGGCAGTAAAATGAAACTAGTTTCTTGGAATGTAAATGGCCTTAGGGCTTGTGTGAAAAAAGGATTCTTAGATTATTTTCAGGATGTTGACGCAGATATCTTCTGTGTGCAGGAAACAAAATTGCAAGAGGGTCAAATTAGTCTTGAGCTTGATGGATATCACCAATACTGGAACTATGCGATAAAGAAGGGCTACTCCGGTACGGCTGTATTTACCAAGAAGGAGCCGCTTTCTGTTCGATATGGGCTAGGAACCGATGAGAGTGAAGAGGAAGGCCGAATTCTTACCTTAGAGTATGACCAGTTTTTTTTGGTGAATGTCTATACCCCTAATTCACAAAGAGATTTAGCTAGAATCGGTTATCGACTTGAATGGGAGAATCGAATTCTGGAACACTTGCAGGAATTAGATAAACTAAAGCCTGTCATTTTTTGCGGGGATTTAAATGTTGCCCATCAAGAGATAGACCTAAGGAATGCAAAAACCAATGTGGGGAACTCTGGATTTACAGATGAGGAACGGGGAAAGATGACAGACTTACTTTCAGCGGGATTTGTGGATAGCTATCGCCACTTATATCCAAATCAAGAGGGTGCCTATACATGGTGGTCTTATATGATGAAGGTCCGTGAACGGAATATCGGCTGGCGGATTGATTATTTTATCGTGTCTGAAGCATTACGTGAGAACCTACTATCTGCTGATATTCATTGCAATGTAATGGGCAGTGACCATTGCCCGATCGTGCTTGAAGTTAAATAAACTGACTCAATAACTTTTTCTTATTGAAATTCATAAATTACCTGTCATTTTCTTTATAACCATAGTGCAATACAATGATGGTATAAAGGAATTTCGGGGGGATGAAACATGGATTTTAAAAAGAATGTACAAAAGCAATTCGGAAAAAGTGCTGATTCATATGTAACCAGTACCATTCATAAAGATGGAAAAGACTTGGGGAAGCTCTTGGAAATGGCCTCGATTAATGGGGAAGAAAAGCTGCTGGATATTGCAACCGGTGGCGGTCATACTGCAAATGCCTTTGCACCGTATGTAAAAAAGGTAACCGCTGTTGATTTAACACCTGAAATTTTAGCTGTTGCGGAAAAGTTTATTAAAGGGAACGGGCATCAAAATGTTGAGTTTGTTCATGGTGATGCGGAGAATCTCCCATTTTCTAATGAAGCATTTGATATGGTAACCTGCAGGATTGCCCCGCATCATTTTCCTAATGTAGAAAGGTTCATTGAAGAAGTACATCGTGTTCTTAAACCCGATGGTCAATTTTTACTCGACGATAATGTCGTTCCAGAAGAAGATCATTTCGATCAATTTTATAATACAATCGAAAAATGGCGGGATTATAGTCATTTCCGCGCCTGGAAGAAAAGTGAGTGGCTTCGCATGCTAGAACTAGCCGGTTTTGAAATTTTTGAATGGCATCGTTTCGAAAAGACCTTCCATTTTGATCCATGGTGTAATCGGATGAATCTATCACAAGACGAAAAGGAAAAATTAGCGGAATATATGAAAGGTGCATCTGAGAAAATCAAAAATAAATTTAGAGTTGTTTTCGAGGCGGATCAAGTGAATTCTTTTCAAGGAGAGGCTGTTGTTTTAAAAGCAATCAAACGGTAAAAAAAACAGATTGCCATTTGAGGGGATTCTCATATGGCAATCTGTTTTTTTGGTTATTAAATATCGTTTAGGGCAGTCCCATATTCATCGAACTCTGCTATTTTGTCATTTTGACTAGAATTATCTACCTGCTCTTGTTCCAAAGGAGTAACAAAATCATCCTCTTCTTTTTTCCGTGAATACATGCTCACTGTAGCAGCAACTCCTTTCAAAAATGTTTTACTACAGTAGCTTTTCCTAGAAAAAAATGTTCTAAACCTTTTAATCTCTCCGAAATTTACCCATCACTTCTATTGCCCTTGTAATATGGACAAATGCCGCGGAGTCATGTTTCTTAATCGTTTCTTTCGTTTCCGCTAATTCATATTTTGTTATAACGGTTGTTAAAACTTTTTTGGGGTGATGGGAATAAACCCCCTCGGCATCGGTCATCGTAATTCCACGCGGATGCAATTGAAGTAAGGCTTCACTTACTTCCCTCCATTTTTCTGTCACGATGGTTACTGTTAACTTCATGTGGTTCGTATGAACCGTATCAACGGCCTTTCCGGAAGCAAATATCGCAAAAAGAGTATAAAGTGTCTTATCAACCCCAAATACAAGAGCGGAAACTAGGACAATTGAATAATTTAAGCAAGTGATTATAAAGCCAACAGACATATCCTTTTTCTTGGCTAAAATTAAACTAATAATATCCACTCCTCCGGCTGATGCACCCACACGGATATTTGCCCCAACACTCAATCCGAATAGGACACCGCCAAACACACTTGATAGCAAAATGTCATCGTTAAAGGCGTTGACAGGAATAATCTTCATTGAAATGGAGAGGAGGATCACAGAATAAACGGTTAAAAACATAAATTTTTTCCCTAAATAATAATAACCCACGATAAATAATGGAAGATTAATAGCAAGGATGATCCAACCGGTATTTATAGGTAAATAATTATGTAAGATGATCGCTACCCCGGCAATTCCTCCGGTTAATACTTGATGCGGAATAAGAAAGGTATTGAGTGCGTAAGCCATAACGATAGAAAAAAAAGTTACTGCAATAGTTTGTATCACAGTTTGTTTCACTTTCATGCACCTCGATTGTTCCATTGATAGTTGAAAAGTCATGTATCCATGTAGAGTGTATAAGGAAAAAAAGAGATTGACCAGCGAAATGTTTGTGACACTTAGCAAAGGTAAGGAAGGTAGATTTATAATGCTTATAAAAATTTTAAATTACATGATTGACGAACGAATAAAAAGGTAGTATGATAGTTAATGTCGCTGTTGAGATATTAGTTTTAGTTCACTAAAACAATTAAACAATAGTTGACATCGAAAAAATATTATGTTACTATAATAAATGTCGCTAGATTAGTAGACAGAATATTATAAAATTCAGTATTGTTCTTTGAAAACTAAACAAACAAAAACGTCAACAAACAATATTTTTTAGTTTCAATATATATGAAACTAAGCCAACGTAACAAATGAGCTAATCAACTTTCTTGGAGAGTTTGATCCTGGCTCAGGACGAACGCTGGCGGCGTGCCTAATACATGCAAGTCGAGCGGATCTTTGGGAGCTTGCTCCCTAGGGTGAGCGGCGGACGGGTGAGTAACACGTGGGCAACCTGCCTGTAAGACTGGGATAACACCGGGAAACCGGTGCTAATACCGGATAATCCATTTTCTCTCATGAGGAAATGCTGAAAGACGGTTTCGGCTGTCACTTACAGATGGGCCCGCGGCGCATTAGCTAGTTGGTGAGGTAACGGCTCACCAAGGCGACGATGCGTAGCCGACCTGAGAGGGTGATCGGCCACACTGGGACTGAGACACGGCCCAGACTCCTACGGGAGGCAGCAGTAGGGAATCTTCCACAATGGACGAAAGTCTGATGGAGCAACGCCGCGTGAGCGATGAAGGCCTTCGGGTCGTAAAGCTCTGTTGTTAGGGAAGAACAAGTACCGGAGTAACTGCCGGTACCTTGACGGTACCTAACCAGAAAGCCACGGCTAACTACGTGCCAGCAGCCGCGGTAATACGTAGGTGGCAAGCGTTGTCCGGAATTATTGGGCGTAAAGCGCGCGCAGGCGGTCCTTTAAGTCTGATGTGAAAGCCCACGGCTCAACCGTGGAGGGTCATTGGAAACTGGGGGACTTGAG